>JASFGH010000513.1:0-3314 GCA_050123865.1 Desulfobacterales bacterium
CCTTTTCAACGTCATTGTCGATGACCCTGACTTCAATATCCTTCAAATTCCTCGCCCCCTTTTATGTTTCGATTTTATTGGTAACGTGTTGAATTTGTCTGTTTTCCAATATTTTAGATTAAACGGTTATTCATATATTATCTGTTTGCGTTTGGCAAGAGAAATTATCTAAATCGTAGTAAAATTTTTAAGCATTTTCCACAGAATGCGAACTTTTAGCTTAAATGCCCGTCAATATTGTCTTGACACGAGCCCAGCCTTCAGCATACTCTGCCGGCAAAAAATCTTTTCTCATGCATTCTACCCGAACAAGCAATTAATAAAAATTACCACGAAAGCACGAAACAGTGAAAATACGAAAAGAAACTTCAGAATGGAAGGAGGAAAGCACATGCAATTGATCTTATTGGGCGGACCCGGAGCCGGGAAGGGCACTCAGGCGAACTTTATCAAAAACCAATATCAGATTCCCCAGATTTCAACCGGTGATATGTTGCGGGCTGCGGTAAAGGAAGGCAGTGAGATGGGCCTAAAGGCCAAAGAATACATGGATGCCGGCAAGCTCGTCCCAGATGATGTCATCATCGGCTTGGTCAAAGAACGTATTACTCAGCCCGATTGCGAAAATGGGTTTTTATTTGACGGATTTCCGCGAACCATCCCCCAGGCGGATGCCATGAAAGAAGCCGGCGTGCCGATCGAAGCGGTGGTGGATATTGATGTGCCGGATGAAGAAATCATCAAGCGCATGAGCGGTCGGCGCGTGCACCTATCCAGCGGGCGGACCTACCACGTGGTATTCAATCCACCGCGCGAACCGGATAAAGACGATGAAACCGGCGAGCCCTTGATACAGCGTGATGACGACAAGGAAGAAACAGTGAAAAAAAGACTGGATGTCTACCATGCGCAGACAGAACCGCTAATTGACTATTATAAAAATTGGGAAAAATCCGGTGAGCCGGCTGCGCCGAAATACTTTCGAATTGAGGGCGTCGGCAAGGTTGAAGAAATACGGAACCAGATTTTTGCAACGCTGGATAATTTAAAGTAACCATTTTCAATAGGTTTCAGGTATCAATATTCAGGTGTCAGTCTTTCAGAGGACAGAGGTCAGAAGCCAGAAAGACAGATATAAAAAGCTTGAAAAGGAAGATTTCTATCTGACTTCTGTTATCTGACTTCTGTCATCTGCTTACTGACAGCTGACACCCGAAACCTGAAACCAATAAAAAAGCGATTGAAAATCGTTATTCTTCCTCAGTTGACCCTTGACCTTCAATCAGTTTTCTGACCAGTTGAACGGCGTCCTGCCGTGTCATCTCGCGCCTCGACAACCGCTCTTCTTCCACGCGATCCAAGATCTTCTTAAATAATGGGGACGGCTTGAGCCCAAACTCTGCGATCAGGTCTTGGCCGCCGAGCAACTGCGGTCGAGACGCTCTGGGCTTGAATTCGGTGTCGAAATCCTGCCTCAATTGGACAAAAAAAGCCATGAATGCAGAGCTCTGGCGGCTGAGTTTTTCTGTTTTGCCCAGAGCATCCGCAGCGGCCAACATCAGAAGCTCAGGAAGGTAGGCACCACATTTTATAAAAAATCGAGTGACCGCGCGGGGTGTGGACTTCGACGAGCTCAGTCGAGTTGCGTTTTGCTGCCGGAGTGCCGTGTAAAGGTGAAGCGGGCGAATGTGATGTCGAACCAGAAATTGAACGGTTTCAGCAACCTGATTGGAGCACTTCAGTCGCCGGCAGATGTGTTTGGCCATCCGGGCGCTACGGCGCTCATGTCCGTAAAAATGAAGCGTACCGTTGCGGTCAGCCCCCTGCGTAAACGGTTTGCCTATATCATGCATCAACACGGAAAACTTAAGCAACGAAAATTGTGCTTCAGCGATGCCGCGGGCAAGTTGTGCGCCGGCACCGTTGCCTACCGGCCCGCCTGGATTCAGCAATCTCTCCAGATGGTAAAAGGCCAGCAGGGTATGTTCCCATGCATTAAATTGATGATGCTGATTCTGGCGGCATTCTGTTAAATCCGCCAGTTCGGGCAATATAGTAAACAGCAGATCATTATCAGCCATCTGGCAAAGATAAGGGTGGGCCCCAGCGCTTTGAAGCATTTTAAATAATTCATCACGAACGCGCTCGCCGGCCGACTGGCGGACGAGTTCAGCGTTTTCTGAAATGGCTGCTTTCGTCTTTGATTCAATCTCAAACGCAAACTGTGCTGCAATGCGATAGGCTCTGAGCAATCGGACCGGATCCCGTTTAAAAATATCCTCTGAAACCATGCGAATGGTGCGTTTGTGGAGGTCGCGCCGGCCGTTCATCGGATCTACCATCTGCTGAGCCGACAGGTCATATGCCATGGCGTTGATCGTAAAATCCCTTGACATAAGATCCTTTTGAATGGATGCATCTTTGGCTTGGGTTACATCAACGCTGGTGCTGTCGCTCACCACCCGGATAATCTTATGCCCGGGTTTGCCGATTTCAACCAGGCGACCTTTGGTCCGGGTTGCAATCAGGCGTGCGAATTCAAAAGGGTCGCCGAGCACGGCCACATCGTAGTCGACCGGAGAACGATCGCACAGCATATCTCTGATTGAACCGCCGACTAGAAATGCGCCGTCTGCTTTCGGAAATATTGTAGGATCGATGTGAATCATAGTTTATAAAAACCATCTGTGCCCGGGTCACCCCAATGCATCGAAAAATCTGACAAACTGCTTGACATGATTGCGATTATGATATAAATTTTTCAATAGCTAGTCTAAGGCATAACCCGCCAGATAGTGAGGATGTCTAATTAGAATCTTCTAGTTTAAAGTCACAATACACTCTTAATCCTCCTTAATAATCGACATGGATCCAGTCCATTTACCTGCTGTGTAGGGACGCCTATATTTTAATCAAATGCACAATGTTATATTTTAATCAAATGCACAATGTCGCCAAGTGTCAATACCACTTAACCGGTTTCTTTCAAAGGTAACCCGGCTTGTGCTTAATGATAGTGCTCACGCTTCACATTGCGTTTATTAGTAAAGCATTGAATATCTTTCCGTTGAACCGATTGTCAACCGCAAAGGGATAGTTGCGAATTAAATCGTGTTCGGCCAGTGGTAGACAAGCCTACCTGAATCATAACACAAAGGGGAAATATTTAGATGAACATCGTAGAACTCAAAGAGAAGAATATCAGCGAACTGACTCAAATGGCTAAACGTTTTAAAATCGATGGCGCGGCAGGCATGCGCAAACAGGAACTGATGTTTGCACTGTTGCAACACCAGATTGAAAAAAACGGTTTC
>JASFGH010000514.1:0-3314 GCA_050123865.1 Desulfobacterales bacterium
TCCGGAAAGCTGGTGCGGATAATGGTTGAGACGGCGGCCGGCCATGGGCACGCCAACCTGTTTCAAAAGTTCGCTGGCGCGATCCCTGGCCGCTTGCTTATCCATCTGCAAATGGTGGATGAGAACTTCGCTAATCTGCTGCCCAATCTTAATGACTGGATTCAGAGAAGTCATGGGGTCCTGGAAGATCATGGCGATGTCTTTACCGAGAATTTGCCGCAGTTGTGGACGCGGCAAATTGACCAGGTTCTGGCCGAGAAATTGGATGGTGGTTTGCGGCGACATAATCGCGCCCCGGGGCAAAAGATCCATGAGAGAATAAGCCGTCATGGTCTTGCCGCACCCGGATTCACCGACCACCCCTAGCGTTTTTCCCGGCTCGAGGACAAAGGAAATTCCGTCGACAGCATGCACCCGGCCTTTCGATGTCGGCACATAGGTGCGGAGGTTTTCAACTTTCAGAAGTGGTTTTTTGTGCGCTTTGGCGATCATAACTGACTCGTCCTTTTTTCAGCCAGACTGCGCAGATTGTCTCCGATGAGATTAAAGGAGATCACCGTCAGAAACATTACAGCCGCCGAAATCATACTGATATGGGGCGCTTCTTCAAGCACCTCCCGTCCCTCGGCAATCATCCCGCCCCAGCTCGGAATTGGCGCCGGCACTCCGAGACCCAGAAAGCTTAAGGCGCCCTCGGCCATGATCATAAACGAAACGATAAGCAGGGCGTAGGCTGTCAGCGGCGCGATCACATTGGGAATAATTTCACGTGCCAGAATTGAAAAATGGCTGGCACCGGTAAGACGGGCGGCCTGCACGAATTCAAGGTCGCACAGCGTCAGTGTTTTGGCCCGCGCAACGCGGCTGAAGGCCGGGATCGTCAGAAACCCCAGCGCGACGACCAGATTTCTCAGACTCTGGCCCAGGTAGAAGGTCAGCGCTAAAAGCAGAACGATTCCCGGGAAAGCAAGGATCACATCCATCGCGGCCACGATGACCGAATCCAATCGACCCCGGAAATAGCCTGCCAGGCAACCCAGAGTACCGCCCAGAACAAATCCGATTACAGGTGCAAACAATCCCACCAACAGTGAAACGCGAGCGCCATAGATCAGGCGGGAAGTGACATCGCGTCCCATGGTGTCGGTGCCAAGCCAGTATACATATGGAGCCTTGTCCGCTTCATCCGCATTTTGAAGGACGGCATTATAGACGCGTGTCCCCGGCGCTGCACTTGGATTGTCCCAGTCCATTGAATCGAATGCTGGTACGGCCCACCAGCCTGCTGTCACTGCCGAAACGGCAACAAAACCAAGCCAGAGAACCGCGACCCAGAAGGTCCAGCCCGGTCGTGCTTTGGCAGCATTAACCGGCATGGGACGGCTCCGTTCGGATGCGGGGATCTAAAATGTGATATAGTATGTCGACGATTGTATTGATGACCACATAGCCGATGGTGATCAGAAGTATACAGCCCTGGACGACCATGTAGTCACGGGCATAAATGGCATTGACTAGTAGGCGGCCGATACCGGGCAGGGCAAAGATGGTCTCGATGATGACGGCGCCACCGAGCAATCGCCCGATCTGCATACCCAGGACGGTGACCAGTGTAAAAGACGAGGGCCGCAGGGCGTGATGCAGCAGAACCTTCCAGGGCGGCAACCCCTTGGCTCTGGCCATCAAAATATAATTCTGTTGCAGCGTGGTGATCATGTCACTGCGCAGCACCCGCATTAGTACGACCCACTCGATAAGAGCGATACTAAGGGCCGGCAGGATAAAGGACTTGATGTTAGCCCAGAATCCGTATGAAAGAGGCGTGTAGCCGGTGGCCGGCAGCCAGCGTAGTTGAATGGCAAACACATAGATGCCCACCAGGGCCATGACGAAACTGGGAATCGATAAAGTGGCAAAGCCGCCGATACTAATCAGGCGGTCCGGTAAAGAACCATTTCGATAGGCGCTGAAAACACCCGCCGGCAGGGCCAGCAACAGGGTAAAAATCTGGGAAATAACGAGCAGTTCAACAGTTATGGGCAAGCGGGTCAAAATCACATGCAGAACGGATTCCTGAGTCAGGTAGGATTGCCCCAGATCGCCCTGGATCAGATCGCCCAGCCAGGTAACATATCGGACCAGAATGTTGCGATCCAGTCCCAGGTCTTTGCGAATGGATTGAATGTCCTCATGGCTGGCGCCCTGTCCGCCGATCATATCGGCAACGTCACCCGGCAGGAGATTGACCATTAAAAAAGTCAATGCAGTAACGGCCAGTACCACCAGAACTAACCGCAAAAGCTTTATCCGAACAAACTGCATTAGCTGTCCAAAATGGTTGAACGTTTCAAATTAAAAAAAGCAAAACAGCCTTAGTTAATAGGAATTCTATCTATTTTGAGATTTATAGGAGAATATCGGAATTTTTATAATACGGCCATTTTAAGCGCATATTCAAGTCAATATAAACCTATTGTATTTTGACAAACGTATCTTCCACCGGGGTCCCTTGCATGTTGTATTTTATCTTGAGGCTTTCCCCGTTTTCAGCCAGGGATGTGTTGATCTGGGCGCCGTTGCCCGCGAACCAGACGGCTTCATTGCCACATATACGATATTTGCGAGTGAACTCCCTGCGGGCAGATACATTATACCCCTTTATCTCATCGGTCTGATCGAATGTCACTCTGATCTTTACTCCAAAGCTGGTCTTACCTTCCCATGAACCCTGCAAAGCTGCCTTTACGGCATCGTCGTTTTCTGATTCGGGGCACTCAACAGCAACCGGCGCTGAATCGATCTCTATCTCCAGTGCCGCTACATTGAATTTGTCCGCATCATCAATCCAGGCGGATGCCAGGTCCATTTTAAACCCGGGGGTGTCCAGCATATTCCTGATTTTTTTTCCCGCGACAATATGATAACCACGCCCGCCTCTGTACAGATACGGCACGTCTCTGTTAACCTGCCTGATAATGTCACACAGCAACTCCTCCCGTTTTGCCGCGTCAGTCTCAATACGTTGCATTTCAAGCAAATGATCAAGTTCGGGCGTGTGATAACCTGTGACATTAGCCGGACTTCGGGAATAAAAATGATTATATAACCGTGGACCCTGATCGCCGGAAGGAGGGATGCGCCAGGTGGCAAGCTGGTAATTGCCTGCAATGACTTTGCTGACATGGGGAGGAGGGCTCAGGCCAACCGGTTTCAGTTTGACCCCTATTTTTTTATATAGTTGCTGCATCAGCTCTCCGATCTGCCGGCCGCGCGATGTGTTGGAGTGCAATAATTCAATTTCAACCGATTGACCA
>JASFGH010000515.1:0-3311 GCA_050123865.1 Desulfobacterales bacterium
ATAAACAATTGCCAATGAGGGGAGGCTACATTTACGCGCTGATACCCTCTCATTAAGGGTAGCTGCAAGGGGTACCGCCGAGCTACCCTTTTCGTTTTTCTGAGAGCCTGCCATTGACTTCTTTCTATATCCAATGATATCCACATCGCGTCCGCCTCGTGAGGGCAAAGACCATTTTCACCTTCTACCAAGTTGACATACCGTTTTTTTAAAGTTAAATGAGTTTGTTATGGACGTGTTTTTAAATGAAAAAAATCACGCTGTGCGTCGTTCGGTTCGCGCCTTCTGTGAACGAGAGTTGATGCCGATTGCCAAAGATCTGGATCTTGAAGCCCGCTTTCCCTGGGAAGTGGTAGAAAAGATGGGTAAGTTGGGTTACTTCGGAATTCAAGTCCCCAAAGAATTTGGCGGTGCCGGGATGGATGCCGTAAGCTATGTCATCGTAATTGAAGAAATTTCGCGAGCCTGCGCGGGTCTTGGACTTTGTTTGACCGTTCATTACGGAGTCGGCGTGTATCCGATTATGGTTTTTGGTACCGACGAGCAAAAGGACAAATGGATTCCGCCTCTGGCCAAAGGCCAAAAGATCGGCGCTTTCTGTCTCACAGAGCCCAATGCCGGAACGGATCCGGGCGGAATTGAGGCAACCGCTTTTCGTGATGGTGATCACTATGTCGTTAATGCCAACAAGGTTTTTGTAACAAACGGCGGGGTTGCCGATGTTTGCCTGATTTTTGCCCGCACCAGCACCGAAGGCGGCCACAAGGGAATCAGTGTGCTAGTCGCTGAGCGGGGCACTCCCGGATTTGTGGTCGGGGATCTTGAGGACCTTTGCGGTATGCGTGCAAATCCGGTGAGCTCAATTCGACTTTATGATTGTCGTATACCGGTGGGTAATTTAATCGGGAAAGAAGGTATGGGCCTGCAAATCGGCCTTAAAGCACTGGACACCGGCAGAATGGGAATAGCCGCCCAGGCCCTCGGGATCGCCCAGGCCGCTTTTGACGAAGCGCTGCGCTATGCAAAAGAACGCCACCAGTTCGGCGTGCCAATTGCTAAACATCAGGCAATACAGATGATGATTGCCGACATGGCGACACAAATTGACGCAGCACGTCTGATGGTATACCGGGCGGCGGTGATGGACAATCAAGGCAAGCCGCTTTCTCGGGTTGCGGCCATGGCCAAACTCTTTGCTTCAGAAACGGCCTGCAATGTGACGGACCTGGCGGTTCAGATCCACGGCGGTTATGGTTACTCCAAATCATATCCTGTGGAGCGCTATTACCGCGATGCCAGAGTCACCCGAATCTATGAGGGTACCTCTGAAATTCAGCGGGTCGTTATAGCCAGAAGTGTATTGGGTTAGAGCCCATCAGCAAATCGGCTTCCTGAGCCGGATACCATGAGGCCAGAGGATGAAATTAAATATTATTGTGTGTGTTAAATCAGTTGTCGTCAGTGCTCCTGAAGGACGGGTGGTTCGATCATCTGAGTGTTGTGAGTTAAATCCTTATGACCGGCCTGCGCTGGAAATCGCGCTGAATTTGCGGGAAACCTGCGGGGGGGCAGTGACAACCGTTTCCATGGGCCCGGAATCATCTGAGATTGCGTTGATCGAAACGATGGCTTTAGGCGTTGATCGGGGCATATTGCTTTGCGATTCTGCACTTGCCGGTTCAGACACACTGGCCACCGCAACGGCGCTTGGCGCTGCGATCAAAAAACTGGCTCCTTTTGATTTAGTTCTTTTCGGCATTCGAGCTGCAGACAGCGATACAGGGCAGGTTGGTCCTCAAACTGCTATCTTGCTGAATTTGCCCTTAGTAACCTGGGCCTATTCCATCGAGCCGGCTGAAAATGAGTTCTTTGTCGAGCGCAGAGCCGATGGATTCAGGGAAAAGTTTGCGCTCCCGTTGCCGGCAATGGCGACGGTTCATCCTGGCGCAATTCAGCCCAGAGATGTTGGGCTGCATGGAATCGAATCTGCTTTCGCAGCACGTAAGGTGGAATTTTGGAATCTGAAAGAACTGGGGTTGTTGCCTGAACAGGTTGGGGAGCCGGGATCCCCGACACAGGTGATTTCTTTAAAACGAGTCAAAAAGCTTAGAAAATGTAAGTTTTTAACGGGTTCGGCTGAGGAGCAGGCGCAAGAGCTCGCCAGGCTTTTTGTCGATACCGGTTTCGTCGGATGATTATTAAAGATCACGCTTATGTCAAATCATGCTGAAAATGAAATATGGGTTTTTGGAGACTTAAGGAATGAAAGGTTTTTCGGGTTTGGTCTCAATGTATTGGCCAAGGCCCGGGAAGTTGCTCAATCCGTGCCGGCTAAAGTCGTGATGGTGCTGATCGGATTATCCGATGTTGATGAATCCGAAATTGATCCGGTCCTGCAGGCATTCATTCCGCTGGCAGCGGCTGAACAATTATGTCTTGACCACGGTGCAGATAAAGTTTGGGTTTTAGATGCAACCGGCCTGAGTGTGCCAAGAGCGGATATCTACGGACACATCCTGTCAGAAGCCGTTTTGAAGCATCAGCCCATGTTGGTGCTGTTTGCACTCACTGATTTTGGCAGGGAGCTGGCTTCGCGAACTGCCGGTCTCACAAACGCCGGCCTGTTGGCGGATTGTTTGGATTTGAGAATCGAAAACGGTGAGATCATCGCTTCTTCTCCTTCGTGGGGCGGTGAAATCATAGCTGAATTGACATTCGCAGACAAAGAGAAAACCGGATTTGCAACGGTCCAGCCGCGTGTGCATCGTGCCGTGAAAGCTCACGGTGTGCCGGGCATTGTTGAGCGGACACATGTTGAATGCCCTGACATCGCCAACGGAATTAAATTTTTATCGAGTGAACTCGAACCTGCCGAGCACCGAAAACTGGAAGAAGCGGAAGTCGTGGTTGTCGGTGGGGCAGGACTCGGCAGCATGGATGATTTTGGCCTGGTGAGAGAACTGGCTGCCGCCATGGGCGGTGAGGTCGGTGCAACGCGCCCGCCGGTGCTCCAGCACTGGGTGGATAAAGAACGCTTGATCGGACAGACAGGAAAGCACGTTCGACCCGGTTTACTCCTATCCGTCGGAACGTCGGGAGCGGTTCAGTATACCGCCGGAATTGCTGAGGCCAAAACAATTGTTGCCATCAACCGAGATGAGCGCTCACCGATATTTCAGATTGCGGATTTTGGGATTGTAACCGATGCCAAGGCATTTTTGCCGACACTCACCACAAAGGTCAAACAGGTTGTGATGCGCAAAATAGCAGACGTTTTATGTGAGCAGAAGGGCAGTGCTTCAGGAGAAGGG
>JASFGH010000516.1:0-3309 GCA_050123865.1 Desulfobacterales bacterium
GAGGGGATACTCCGGACATGGTGTACGCGTCGGCACAGTCAATACGGATATTGATGAAGCCATCCGTCTGGCGCTGAGTGAAGGCCAATACATCGTGCAGCAAAAAATTCCACTGCGCCTATGGGCAGAGGAAATTCCTAATCTGGAAAAGGATACCATCTTTCTCGAACGGGTTCAGACGGATTTTCGCTGCCTCGTGGGTCCTGCCGGAATGCTGGGATTCGTGGGCCGCTTTGGCGGGGTGCCGACTAATGTCGGCAGTGGTGGTGGTTTCCAACCGATGGCGCTGTTACGTTCAACAACAAGTGTGCACGATGCGGTTGCTCACATGAATGAAGCCATTTTGTCCATGGATAGCGGTGATCTGCAGCAAATTATGAAAGAACAGAACAAAATGGCGACCGAGATGGCGTTTACCTATTTGCTGGGGCCCATACGGGTGGCTCTCAGACCAAGGGTGATCACGCGGGACCAACTTAAGGCCGTGGCGGATTACGGTCATAAATTATGGGCAGATTGCCTGTTGCTGGAAAAGATGTGGTTGGCGGGGGAATTGGACGAGCTGGTCAAAATTGAACAAGAGGAGCTCGATATTGCCCGATTACAGCCCTGGAAAGGCTCGGCAGCTATCATTGCATCTGATGGATTATTTAATTTTGGCGCCGCGCCGATTTCAGAGAACAGAGGATAGAAAAAGGAGACCATGAGCATACAGGTTGACCCGGCTTGGTGGAAGACGTTGTTTGACGAAGTCTATCTGTTAACCGATGCGCGCTCGGTTTGTGACCCTCAAATTACCCGTAGGGAAGTCGATCTGATCTGCCGGCTGCTCCCGATTGAGGACGGCCATCGCATTCTGGATCTCTGCGGTGGTCACGGCCGTCACAGTTTAGAGCTCAGCCGGCGCGGCTTTTCGGCCTGTACCCTCCTAGACTATTCTGAGACGTTAATCAATATTGCCAAAACCAATGCCTGCAAAGACAATCTTGAGATTAAATTCATCTGCGGGGATGCACGGCAAATGGAGATTGCGCCCGACAGCTATGATCATGTGATTATCATGGGCAATTCTTTGGGGTATGTTCAAGAAGCAGGCGCCGACGCCAAAATTATTTCCGAAGTGTATCGGGTCTTGCGGGGCGGTGGGTGGATTCTGCTGGATGTGGCGGATGGCAGTGCCATTCGGTTTTCATTTCGTCCCAATGCATGGCATGAAATCGGCGACAGCGTTATCGTCTGTCGGCAGCGGGAAATCCAGGAACCCTTCGTCTGTGCACGTGAAATTGTTTTGAGTAAAACCGATGGCCTCATTCGCGATCAAAGTTATGCTATTCGTATTTATGATGCCGCTGACGTATCGAATTTGCTGGCGCAAAGCGGATTTAGGCACATCGAAATCCACACCGATTTTTCTCCCCATACAGCAGACGGCGATTACGGATTTATGAACAATCGCATGATTGCCGTCGCTCAAAAATGACTGTTGGGCCGGGTGAACCTGATGGTCACACCCTTGAAGGCTTAAAGGAGTTTTGTTGATTCATTCCGCTGCTGCTAACGGTTAGGCCGAAACTCTCTCCAGTACATCACGAAATTGACAAACGATTTAAACAATGTCCGCTTTAGCAAAAAATTCGGCAACATCCTTCCAGAATTGCTTCCAGTCAGGCGGACAGTCACAGCAATTGATTGTCAAGCCATAATGCCCGTGTGCCGGATAAGGCCTTGTTCAATCAGGGCTTTTCGATATGGACATCCTGTTGCCGGTCTGTTATGCTGCCAATCTACGGAATTGGGGCCATTCATCCGGCACTCCGACCTGGATTAATCAGAATTCATTGCGAAATTGTTTTTGGGACGATTGAGGTTCTTTTCTTCTGTGATATTTTTTGAAAGGATTAATGTATGGTCATCCAGAGTATCGCAGGATTATTGGTCTTTGCCGGCATTGCCTGGTGCCTAAGTGAAAACCGCAGGCGCGTCAGCCTCAAGGTTCCGCTTATTGGCATCGTCATTCAACTGGCTGTTGGACTTATTCTACTGAAACTTTCGGTTTTCAGGGAATTTTTCTTGCTGTTGAATCGGATCGTATTGTCATTGCAGGCTGCAACCAACGAAGGCACATCTTTCGTGTTCGGTTATTTAGGGGGGGGTGCGTTGCCTTTCAAGGAGTCATTTCCCGGTGCCAGCTTCATTTTAGCTTTTAGAGCCCTGCCGCTGGTGTTGTTGATGAGTGCTTTATCGGCCCTGTTGTTTTACTGGAAGATCTTGCCGCTGGTGGTGCGTGCTTTTTCATGGGCCTTGCAAAAAACAATGCGGCTAGGGGGGGCAGAGGGCTTGGGCGTTTCAGCCAACATATTTGTTGGCATGGTCGAATCACCGCTTTTCATCCGGCCTTATCTGAAAGATATGACCCGCAGTGAGATCTTTACCCTGATGACCTGCGGCATGGCGACAATTGCGGGAACCGTTATGGTGCTGTACGCTAGTATTTTAAGCGAGAAACTCCCGGATGTCATGGGTCATATTCTGACGGCCTCCATCATCAGTGTGCCGGCTGCCGTTACCATTTCTAAGATTATGGTTCCGGAAACCGGGACACCGACCGGCGGGCAGTTAACCGCTGCGGAGCCGGCATCCAGTTCGATGGATGCCATCACCAAAGGTACGTTGCAGGGCATTGAATTACTGTTGAATATCATTGCCATGCTGGTTGTACTGGTCGCACTGGTGTATCTGGTCAATTTAATGTTCGTCCTTTTGCCCGACATCGGCGGCGCACCGCTGACCCTGCAGCGCATACTGGGTATGGTGATGGCGCCCATTGTCTGGTTGATGGGGGTTCCCTGGAGTGAAGCTTTCACCGCAGGCGCGTTGATGGGAACAAAAACCATTTTGAATGAACTGTTGGCCTATATTGACTTAAGCCGCCTGCCTGCGGATGCATTAAGTCCCAAAAGCATTTTGATCATGACGTATGCCATGTGCGGATTTGCCAATCCGGGTAGTCTCGGGATTATGATCGGTGGTTTGGGCACGATGGCACCCGGTCGTCGCTTTGAAATTGTTGCGCTGGGTCTGCGATGCATTGTTGGCGGTACGCTGGCAACCTGCATGACCGGAGCGGTTGTCGGAATTATCGGTTGATGGTTTTACAAGTGAACCGCGACCAAGACCCGGGTTGACACCCTTGATATAATTTATTATTTTACTCTGGACAGTTTAAATGATAACCGATGACGATTTCGGAACATTAAGGAGGAATACATGGCAGACGTGCAGGTATATGAATGTGCCAATTGCGGGAAC
>JASFGH010000517.1:0-3296 GCA_050123865.1 Desulfobacterales bacterium
GCCACAGCCTATTTTGACAAATACGGCGCCAATCGTGAGCATCTGATGAATATCACGATCAAAAGTCACCTCAACGCACCGCTGAATCCCAAAGCCCAGTTTCCGGTCACCATCGCGGATCTGATGAACAAAAAGAAGGAGAGCTTAAAAAAGAGAGCGGGCACCGCACCGGACTGGCAGACCGAAAAAGATTTTCTCGCTGATCCGCGTGCAAACCCGGTGGTTGCCTGGCCCATGCACCTTTTTGACTGTTGCCCGATCAGCGATGGCGCCAGCTGCATGCTGCTGGTGGCCGAAGAAATTGCCAGAAACTTTACCGACGATCCGATTACTGTGGCCGGATTGGGGCAGGGCAGCGGACGCGGTTTTCATGCCAGCGAAGATCTGACCTATTTTGAAGCCACACGTTATGCGGCCCAGGAGGCTTACGGGATGTCCGGACTGACACCCGATGACATCCAGTTCTCCGAAGTGCACGATTGTTTTTCGATCGCAGAGCTCGTGCACGTCGAGGATCTGGGCTTTTTTAAGCCTGGCGAAGGCTACAAGGCCATTGCAGATGGAGCGACGCGCTTGGACGGACCAAAACCCATCAATACATCCGGCGGGCTGAAATGCAAGGGGCATCCGGTGGGTGCCACCGGGATCTCCCAGCTTTATGAAGTCTGGACCCAACTCCGGGGTCTGGCCGGCCCACGGCAGGTGCCGGCCGGTGATTTGCGGATCGGCGGAGCGCATAATCTGGGTGGCACCGGCGGGACCTGCACCTTCACTATTCTTGAAAGAAGATAAAGGTGTCAGGTGTCAACGTTCAAAAGTTCCGCCGTATTCGGTTCAGGTTTCAGGTGTCAGAGAAAAGAGGCCATGCGGAATCTGATGATTTTCATTAAGTTCGTAATCCTGACACCTGAACACTGACACCTGAAACCTGCTTCTAGCTAACACCTGAAACCTTGAAGCGAACTAAAGACAAGGAGACTATCGATGGAAGAAAAACCATTTAGCGATATTACCTATGAGCAGTACCTGAAAGAAGAAAGGCTGATGGGGTCCAGGTGCACCAAATGTGATGCCCGCTATGTGCCCCCGCGCTCTATTTGTGTCAAATGCTTCAGCTCCGATATGGAATGGGTGGAGATGAAGGGCACCGGGCGCCTGGCCGCTTTTACCTGCATCACCATTGCCCCCCCTTTTATGATTGCCCAGGGCTACAACCGCAAGAATCCCTATATCTCCGGTGTTGTAAAGCTGGATGAAGGCGGGAAGGTGGATGCCCGTATCGAAGGGCTGGACCCCAACAAACCAGAAGACATCAAAGTCGGGATGCCGCTTAAAGTAAAATATTTGCATACGCAAGTTGACGAGAAAAAGGAGACCTTTCTGGCGTTTGAGCCTGTGTAGTTATTTGAGGGGTGGGAGATTTTTCAGATTTAGCCGCTACATGTATAATCGCCCGCGAAACCTGCGCAAACTCATGTATAAGGGCTCGTAACAAAAGAACAGTTAAAGATATGATAACCATAAGTTATTTTAAAAAGAGGAGGAACCCATGCGTCTAAAGGATAAAGTTTGCCTGATCACCGGCGGCGCTGCCGGTATCGGCAAGGCCACTGCCGCGCGTTTTGCCGAAGAAGGCGCTCATGTTGTCATTTGTGATGTGGATCAGAATGCAGGTGCAGCGGCCATCAAAGAAATCGGCCATGATGCTGAATTTTACCGGGTGGATGTGACCGATAAAACGTCAGTTGACAAATGGATGAATACTGTAACTAATACATCAGGTCGGATCGATGTGCTGATAAACAATGCCGGCATTGTGCGCGATAGTTTGCTGGTAAAGATCAAAGAAGGCGAACTGGTGAAACAGATGGCCGAGGCGGATTTTGATCTGGTGATCGCCATCAATCTCAAAGGTGTCTTTAATTGCACCCAGGCCGTGGCCCCGATCATGATCCGGCAGGGGAGTGGCGTGATTCTGAATGCCACCTCTGTTGTCGGCATTGACGGGAATTTAGGGCAGACCAATTACGTGGCCACCAAGGCCGGTGTGATCGGCATGACGAAAGTGTGGGCGCGTGAGCTGGGTCGCTATAATATTCGCGTTAACGCCGTGGCTCCCGGATTTACGGCCACCGACATTTTATCCTCCATGCCGCCTAAAATCATTGAAGGCATGAAGGCACGGACACCGCTGGGACGCATGGGGCAACCGCTAGATATTGCCAATGCCTATCTTTTTTTGGCATCCGATGAAGCCGGCTTTATTACCGGTGAAACCCTGCGAGTTGACGGCGGCATTGTCGTCGGCACCTGACTTCGGATTGACGCCGGCTCTTTTGTTTTATTTCCTTAATATTTACCCAACCGAATGCAATTTATGACGGGTATGCGCCTCAGGTTCGAAGACAGCCGAACTGATCAGAGAAGTCTAAGCCAGAAACCAGAAGCAAGAGGCCAGTAGCCAGGATTGGCACCGACTCTTAAAATATGACCGTGTTTTGTAATTAACCTGTGGGTAACAGCATTAGAGGATAAACACTATGAAAGATGTTCACAAAATTTTCAGCGAGTTTAAAAAAGAATTTCCCGAAATTCATGCCAAGCATGCGGCACTCGGAGAAGAAGTCCATAAGAAGGGTGGACCGCTACCGGAAAAAACCCGCTGGTTGATCAAGATCGCGATTTCCGCTGCCTGCAATCACAAGCGCGCCCTTGAAACTCACATTCACAAAGCAGCCTCCGCCGGTGTCGCCGAAGATGAAATCAAGCATGCCTTGCTGTTGCTGATTCCGACCGCCGGCTTTCCGGCTTTTATGAAGTCCTATGCGATGTTAAAAAGCATAAAGTAATGCAGAAAATTTTAGAATATATAACCAAATTATTCGCCTTTATCCGGGTTGATATCTGGCGGATCCGGCTGGCCGATCTGCCGTTTGGTAAATCCTTTTTGCTCAGGCAATTGCGAATCATTATCCTGGCAATCCGCGGCTACGATGAAGACCGCTGTTTGCTGCGGGCGTCATCCCTGACGTTTTACACCCTGCTTTCAATCGTTCCCATCGTGGCCATGTTTTTTGGCGTGGCCAAGGGCTTTGGTTTCGAAAAGAGACTCGAGAGGGAATTGTTTGACAAATTTCCCGGACAGGAAGAAATTTTAGGCCAGGTCATCAATTTTGCAACTTCACTGCTCGAGCAAACTCGAGGCGGCATCATTGCCGGGATCGGGTTGCTGGTTCTATTCTGGTCTGTGCTCAAGGTTCTCGGGCATATTGAAATGGCCTTTAACGATATCTGGG
>JASFGH010000518.1:0-3277 GCA_050123865.1 Desulfobacterales bacterium
ACGCCGGAATATAGTCAATTTTACCTTCAAAAGCAGCCTTGCGCATACTATCGCTGATGAAGAACAGTTTGAGAGAAAATCTGCGCCGAAACGACTCGTCGTCGATGTACTGTGCGAATGTCGATGATAGCATTTGATAGACCATGATATCCTGAATGGATGCGTCGTTGACCATGGCCTTGATCAGATACTGGGGTTCGCCGCATCCGGTACCGATAAACACACGGCTGCCATTTTTAATGTGAGAGACAGCCGCTGCTGCATCAACCACTTTATCTGCAAATCGTTTTTTTAGTTTCATCGCATGTCTCCGTCTCTTGCTTGAGGTATCGGATATGGTCTCATTCGGCTTTGATTTAAACATCCATAATAATACGAATGAGTAATAAATCAACTTTAGAAACGATTGTTAGGGTGAGGGGTGCTACCGGCATTTGTTTTCTGCTCAAAAAGATCCTATACTATATTACAAATGTCCGCTACCATCGAAACCACCTCGAAATGAGATGTTGAAATATGAAATCTTCTAAAAAAAAGAGGCTGCATCGCCCGTTTGAAGATCTCAAAATACTATTGGGCAATCGATCGATACCACTTAAAGACAACTCGATCAAACAGACGCCAGATACCGCTAGAGATGAAGCCGATCCGGATCAAGAGCGTGAGATATTTGAAGCTGCGATGGTGGACGTCAAAAAGATGCCACAGGACACCCATGCTGATCCTGAATTCCAACCCGTTATGGTTTCAGGGCCGGATAAAACAGATGAAACCGAAGTGCTGCTTCACTTGAGCGAACTGATCAAAAACGGCAAAGGATTTGTGGTCGCTGATACCGCCGAATACATCGAAGGCACCGGTTATAATGTGAACCGTGCCATCGCCAAGCGTCTTCACAGCGGTGAATTTGCCGTTCAGGGTCATATCGATCTGCACGGTCAGACCGTGGAAAGTGCGAAAGCGCTTTTTGATCAATTTTTCAAGGAAAGTATCGCCGGCGGTAAAAGAATGATATTAATCATTCACGGGCGCGGGCTTTCTTCACCGGCGGATCCGGTTTTGAAGACAAAGGTCATTCAATGGCTCACCGCCGGACAGTGGCGCAAATGGGTCATGGCATACGCCAGTGCGCGGTTATGTGACGGCGGTGCAGGCGCCACCTATGTGCTTCTAAGAAACCGTCCGGCAACCAAGCGCTTTAAGAAGAAAAACCAGCGGCGAAAAAAATAGCTTGACAAAAGCAAAATAGATCATTAAATAATGCCGCTTTACAGTAATGGACAGCCACCCCCATCGCGTGTTTCAGCAGATGGGGGTTTTTAATCCAGAACACTGAAGGATTGCCATATGAACACAGACATCCAGAAAGCCAGAAATATCGGTATCAGTGCCCACATTGATTCCGGCAAAACAACGTTGACCGAGCGCATTCTTTTTTACACCCAACGCATTCATACAATGCATGATGTAAAAGGTAAAGACGGCGTGGGCGCAACCATGGATTCCATGGAACTTGAAAAAGAACGCGGTATCACCATTGCTTCAGCAGCCACTTATTGCGAATGGCGGGACCACGAGATCAATATCATTGATACCCCCGGTCATGTCGATTTTACGATAGAGGTTGAACGCTCGTTGCGGGTACTCGACGGCGCCATACTGGTTCTTTGTGCCGTTGCCGGCGTTCAATCCCAGTCGATTACCGTTGATCAACAGATGAAGCGCTATAAGGTGCCCGGCATTGCGTTTGTCAATAAGTGTGACCGCAGCGGTGCCAATCCGGATCGGGTGGTAGCACAGCTCAAAGAAAAACTGGGGCATAATGCCGTCGCCATGCAGCTGCCCATCGGGTTAGAAGCAGATTTCGAAGGTGTGATCGACCTCATCTCAATGCAGGCCGTCTATTTTGAAGGTGATAAGGGCGAAACAGTGCGTCACGCCGAAATCCCTGCCGAATATCTGCCCGCCGCACAAGCCGCCCGCGAGCACCTTATCGATCAGGCATCCATGTTTTCAGATGAATTGACCGAAGCCGTATTGGAAGAAAAGGAAGTCAGCCAGGATCTGATTATCGCCGCTGTGCGCCAGTGCGTAATCGAACGTAAGTTAACACCGGTTTACATGGGTTCCGCGTACAAGAACAAAGGCATTCAACCGTTATTGGATGCTGTCACCCAGTTACTGCCTTGCCCGCTCGATGTTGAAAACGAAGCGCTGGATATGAACAATTCAGAGCAACCGATCGTTTTGAGCAACGACGACGACAAGCCACTGGTTGCTCTGGTCTTTAAGCTGGAAGACGGACCTTACGGTCAGCTTACCTATATCCGTGTCTATCAGGGCTCGCTGACCAAGGGGGATACGATCGTAAACGTGCGTACCGGAAAGAAAGTAAAAGTTGGCCGCCTTATCCGTATGCATGCAGATCAGATGGAAGACATCGACACCATTTGTGCCGGCTATATCGGCGCGCTGTTCGGTATTGACTGTGCTTCGGGAGACAGCTTTGTTGCCCCGGGTCTCAGCCTGACCATGACCTCAATGTATGTGCCCGAACCGGTCATTTCTTTAGCCATATTTCCGAAGGACAACAAATCGGAAACCAATGTGGCCAAGGCTCTGGGACGATTTACCAAAGAGGACCCGACCTTCAAAGTTTTGGTGAACCCCGAAACCGGCGACACGATTATTTCGGGGATGGGGGAGCTACACCTGGACGTTTATATCGAGCGCATGCGGCGTGAATACCAGGCCGAAGTGACCACCAGTGCCCCGCGAGTGGCCTATCGTGAAACCATTACCCAAAAAGCCGAATTCGATTATACCCACAAAAAACAAACCGGCGGCGCGGGGCAATTCGGTAAAGTTGCCGGCTATATGGAGCCCGTTCAAAATGAGGACTTTGTATTCGAAAGCAAGGTGGTGGGTGGTGCAATTCCGACCCAATATATCGCCGCCTGCGAAAAGGGCTTTCGAAATTGTATGCAAAAAGGTCCCAAAATGAAATTTCCCGTTACCGGCGTGCGAATCGTCGTCAACGACGGCGCCTCACATTCAGTGGATTCCTCGGATATGGCTTTCCAGGCAGCGGCTCGCGGCGCTTTTTTGCAAGGATATGCCAAAGCCAAAGCGGTTATCCAGGAGCCCATCATGAAAGTGGTGGTGGAAACCCCCACTGAATTTCAGGGTGCCGTCATGTCAACCTTAAACCAGCGACGCGCAATGATTGTGGGCTCACAGGATGAAGGGCCTTTCAGTGAAATTGAAGCGCAGGTTC
>JASFGH010000519.1:0-3271 GCA_050123865.1 Desulfobacterales bacterium
GGAGGATCGCGTATTTTATCGCGTGGGCGGCACTCAACCCATTGAAGCTGATTTCAGAGTGATCGCCGCCACCAACCGGAATCTGGAAGCGGCCATTAAATCCGGTGATTTCCGGGAAGATCTGTTTTACCGTTTAAATGTCATCTCCTTTACCATGCCGTCTTTGAACCAACGCAAAGAAGACATTCCGCTTCTGGCAGAACATTTTCTGTATCGCTTTTCCCAGGAGACCAATAAACCCATTGATAGCATTAGCCGCGAAGCCATGGATGAAATGATGATCTATGATTGGCCGGGAAATATCCGGGAACTGGAAAATGCCATTGAGCGTGCTGTTGTCGTCGGCCGGCAGCGTGAAATTTTACCCGAAAATTTACCCATTTTTTGCCACGAACCCGCGCCGGCGATCAGAGCCCATTCGCTCAAAGATGTAGAAAAGACCCACATCCAACGCGTGCTGGCCGAAAACCAGTGGAACATCGCCAGAAGCGCCAAAATCCTGGGGATCGATCGCTCCACCCTCTACAGTAAAATAAAACGGTATGATATCGAAAAGCTAACTTGACACCCCTATTACCACATACGATCATCATTTCCCCCATTGGAGACTTTACGCAAGAATTATTGGATCTGATCAGCGCAAAAATCAAAAGAATTTACGCCTTTCCCACCGAAATCCAGCCCTTATTGACGGATATCGAATTTGCGTTTCATCCCAACCGCCAACAATATCACTCTACTCCCATTCTGGAAAAACTGGCACGCAAAGCGCCGGCAGGTGCTATCAAAGTGTTGGCCCTGACCCAGGTGGATCTGTTTATCCCGATTTTAACCCATGTCTATGGAGAAGCCCAGCTGGGCGGCAAAGCTTGCATTGTGTCTACGATTCGGCTCAATGAAGGGCACCAATCTCAAAATACTCAGGAGCCGTACTTAGGCCGCATCATCAAAGAAGCCATTCACGAGCTGGGCCACACCTTCAAATTGCGTCATTGCCGGGAAGATACCTGTTTGATGCATTATTGCCGCAATGAAGGTGACGTCGACCGCAAATCGAATCAGTTCTGTCGTTACTGCAAGGTTCTGCTGGAAGACGATATTAAAAGACTGCAAGCAAAATAAGATTAGGATAAACATCCTCATCAGCATTGTTTGTCAGCCGCTGTTGATTGCTGCCATCCAGCAGAACGCTGAATATTTCCTGTTTTCGATAAATCAAATTACCATCGACGTCATTAGCTTGTGTGGATATGAACAGCTTTTTGTCATTCAGGCGTATTGGTCAGTCTCACCTCCGGTCGATGGTCCCAGATGTATTTAACATAGAGATCACGATCGAAGTTGTTTGCAGGGTCATAACGGCTAAATACGATATGCTGGTCGTCAATGGAATCGGCCACTTCGTCTTTTTGATTAGGAGATGGATTCGTAATTTTCGTAAGTGCGCTACCGTGCGGGAGGCGCAGATTCCTCAGCGCCACCCGAAGACTTGCTGCCCACTACACAGAACCATCCTTTGTTCCATTCCTCGTGAATCACTACACCCGTGTACCCAGCTTCACACATAGTGTCACGTAATTCAGGTAGTGTCTGGCAGTTCATTCGCCCGTTTGCGGCGAGTTTCCTGATGCGGGCGTCGTGTCTCCCGCCAAAATATTCCCCCCCAGCCAGAGCCAAAGTCCCACCAGGTTCCAAGACGCGCATAATCTCGCGAAGGTCGCCTTTCAGATCTGGCCAGAAGTAATGAGAATTTATTGCCACTGCTAAATCGAAGCGTCCGTTGTCATATGGAAGATCTGACACATTCGCCTCGCGAAGAACCATTCGTCCCCGATCCACAAGCCGCCTATTAGTCCGCGTTGCTACACTCAGAGACTCGCTCGAGTAGTCAATGCCATGAAGTTCTGCTTGGGGAGCAAATCCAGAGAGCTTGAGAAGTGCACCACCCCCTCCACATCCAATGTCAAGCAATGACTTCGAGTCTCGCACCGATAACCTTGATAGAGCCCAGTCTGTCATTGATGCATGAGATCTATTCATGCCCCGCGCCAAGAGCAGTCCTGTCCATCCTTTCGGTCGTCTGCACTGGCTTATCAGCCAGCTGACAGGATTCATACGTGACCCTCCATCTTCTCGGATCCCCACCACCTAACATTAGTAACCAAGTAGAAATATCGCTTTTAGTAGAAAATCTCGAAATACAGATTAATTGGGATGTTCTGTATAAAAGCAGCTCCCGGAAAACGTGAGATGCTTTATCACAAGGTGCAAATATCTTTCATATCAAATTGTTACATACATACTGATTTACATACCGATTGGATTAATGATATCATCATTCACCTGTGCATATCAACTTTATAAGAGTGCAGATCTCTATTCGATATCTTGACAATAATTGAGATTGGATCAGGCAATCTATTCGTATCTAAAATACAAAACAAAATCATATCGCATAATAACTGAAATATGGCCAAAGCTATAGATATCGAATTTCTTTTTGCCCCGCCAAAGAATATCCTCCGCATTGGCTGATCCTGCCTCCGGTGCGAATAGCGGTCCGGTTTTCGTTTGTTCGGCAGGTATTGACATTTCCTGTTTTTCTTTGGGTTGTATTTCCAAGGATTAGATTATGAGTCAACGACCACCCGCATAGCGGGTGGCTTGGATTTTACCGCCATAGGCGGGAAAAGACAGGGGCGCGAAGTGCCCCAGTCGTTGCGGGTGAAACCGGGTGCAAAGCACCCGGTTTGGAAAACCCAGTCATACCGGATTTAGCCGGTTGGTCGAAATAACACAGTAAGATGAAGGTTTCGTATTCCAAACCTATCCAAAGGAATTAATACGGCATGGTCTTTTGTCAGGCCCGGTGGAAATGAAACTGAAACAGGCGCTTCTCCAGAGATAGTGCCTTCACCTGCACACCGCATGCATTCATAAAATTCCACACCACCGTGACCTCTGCATGTTGGACAGGCGGCCTGGGCCGGTACCATGATCTGGGCATTTCCACCTTGACGCGCTTGTTCAGGAGTGAGTATAACTTCAAGCGTGAGGTTTTCAACGCGACCGGATTTGGGCGCAGTCAGATCTGAAAAATTGCTCCACAGCCAGTCAAAGACCTCATCAAACGACGGTGTGAATGATTGAAACGATCGCACGGGTGATACTTCACCCAGATCAGCTGGACGATCCTCGGGAATAAGCGGTTCAGGTTCGGGGTAGCTGCTGGGTCTCAAGTGTGTTCTTATGGGCACTTTTCTGATGCTTT
>JASFGH010000520.1:0-3262 GCA_050123865.1 Desulfobacterales bacterium
AGAACATCTTCTGGAATGTCGGGTTCAAGTTCTTTATCCAAACGACCCTTTTCGTCTAAAATGGTAAGGGTTTCGACTGGTTCGGATAAGGTTATTGTTTTTCGCGGCATTGCGGCCTCTCCTTTTACATATCGCGTATTAAAACGGGAGCCTAATCCATTTAAGTATTATTTATTTACTTCTACTGCCTTATTTACCAAGCTAATAATGGTGCGAATTTTGGCTTAGTCAAGCGTCGATCGCCATAAGCCATATAAACTATTGGAAGAGAGGCTTTTCATTACATCCGGAGAGATTATTGAAAGGAATATTTTACGGAAACGGCCCGGGAAATATGCTCTGACCCGCTATCGAAAAATAGCCATATCTGGCCGGCTGCAAACGGGTCTAAAGCCGGAAAAGCACGGTTATATAAAACATTTCGGCTGGTTTAATTGGTTTGCCAATTTTCAGTTGGAGGCGAATTCGCGACGAATTGGATGAAAAGGTCAACGTAAAGGCTACTCTACGATTTCAAGGACGGTGCGTTTGTTTTCCTTGGCCGATGCGGCGCCTAAAATCGTACGAATCGACTTGGCGGTCCGTCCTTGTTTGCCGATAATTTTCCCCAGGTCCTCTTTGGCCACTTTCAATTCCAGAACCGTCGCCTGACTACCTTGGAGTGCGGTGACGGTAACCTGTTCAGGATTGTCGACCAGTGCCTCCGCAATACGTTGAATCAGATCTTTCATTTCCATAAGCCCCTCCAATGCCTGTGCAACATGAAGATCAAAATTAATTCAGCATCCAAAAATATCCAACATTCGCACAGATTTAATTGCAACCTTTTGGAAACTGGCTTTGTTAGTGCATTGAAATAAGGGTAACCAGCCGTCGACGACGGTAAAATCTGGTTGAGCTTATATTTGAAAGTGGAAACTGTTTTTGCGATCTGATTGCTCTATGCCTACAACTAAATCTAAATACTATTTTATGTCGGTTTTGTAAATTATAAATTTGTCTATCTTGTTTTTTCTATGTTTATGTCTATTTTCGTTCAAGTTTTGCTGTCATAACAATGTTTTTGAAGCCTCAACAGCATCCCGAAAGCGTTCATTTGGTAAAAAGGAGCAATTATGGATTTTACGATTCCCGATGCGATTTCCAAAGATCTGGCTGGATTTAAGCAATTTCTTAAAGACCGTGTCCAATCAAAGTTGCCCGAATGGTATCAGCGTCAGGAAATACCGATTGATTTTTTTCGCGAAATGGGTGATGGCCAATGGTATGGAATTGCTTCAAAGTCGGATAAATTGATCAAAGGCAGCGCCTTAAGGGAAGCATTGATTGCAGAGGAATTGGCCAAGATCTCACCGGGTTTGGCTGTGGCGGCATTGGTCCAGATCGACCTGGGGCTAATTGCGCTGCACCTGTGTGGCTCTGATGATCTGAAGTCACGCTATGGAGGATCCGCAGCAAAAGGGGAAACCTTGATGTGCGTCGGCAACACCGAACGGATGGCCGGCAGCGACTCAGCCGGTATCGAAATGACCGCCCGTAAAGTCAAAGACGGTTGGCTGCTCAACGGCACCAAGGCTTACGTAACCAACGGCTACATAAGTGATCTGGCAGTAATTACAGCGGTCTCAGATCCTCGGGCTTCAAGAAACAATCGAATTTCCATGTATCTGGTGGATCTGAGTGCCGAGGGTATTCAGAAAAAAAAACTCAACAAGCAGGTCTGGATTCCTTCCGATTTGACCCGCCTGCAATTCAATAATGTATTTGTTCCGGCAGACCATCTCATGGGCAGTCAGAGCCAGGGGCTTCAGCAGGTTCTGACCGTATTCACCTACAGCCGGGTTCCCATCGCCGCCATGACGCTGGGAACGGCGGTCGGTGCCTATGAACTTGCCCTGGCACATGCCAGAAAACGCAAGATTTTTGGCCAGCCTATTTCGGAATTTCAAGCAAAAGCGTTTGAGGCTGCTGACTTTTATGCAAAAATTGAGGCGGTGCGATTGATGCTCTGGAAGGCGTGCTGGAAAATGGACTGCAATGAAGATTTCAGGCAGGAATCCTCACTGGCAAAATACCTGGCGGTGGAGGTCACCCGCAACGTCACTACCTGGGCTGCAGATATTTTCGGTGCCGCTTCCGTCATCAGGGAGCACCCCATCCATAAATTTCCCATGGATGCCTGGGCATCGTCTCTGGGTGAGGGCACCCAGGATGTTCAGAAATTGGTCATCTTCCGGGAACTCATGAAGCAATACACGTAGGGGTCAGTTGACTGGAAGCATTTAAGACGTTAAGACAATCTTCCCGAGCAGCTCCCCTCTTTCCATTTTCTCGTATGCAGCGCGCCCTTCGCTTAGCGGCATCACGCTATCGATCACGGGTTTAAGTTTTCCGACCCAGAGCATACCCACCACCTCTTTAAAATCCTGATGGCTGCCCATGGTACTGCCGATGAGGCTAATCTGTTTGCCGAAAATAAAGCGGATATCGATCTCTGTTTGAGGCCCGCTGGTGTTGCCCACAATGACGATGCGCCCACCACGCGCCAGCGCCTGCATGCTGGTGGTCAGCGTAGCCTTGCCCACATTATCAACCACTACATCAATCCCGCGCTTTTGGGTCAATTTGTATATCTCGCGGCCCCAGTCGGCCTTGGAACGATCCACCACCACGTCGGCCCCGAGTTCCTTTGCCAGTTGCGCTTTTTGATCATTGCTGGCTACCGCGTAGACAAATGCGCCGGCAAGTTTGGCAAGCTGAATGGACATGCTGTTGACGCCTCCACCTGAGCCTACCACCAGCACGGATTCACCGGCCCGCAGCGCTGCCCGGTGGATGAGCATGCGCCAGGCGGTGAGGGTCACCAACAGGGGCGCGGCCGCTTCCGGGTAATCCACATCATCCGGCATGGCGGCCAGGCCTTGGGCCGGCAAGACCACATATTCGGCAGCACCACCGCGTTGATGCTCGCCAAGTACATGATAGCCTGGACTCAAGCAATCTTCACCCCGAGCTGTAAATTCGTCTTCAAATAAATTGATGCCTGGATCGCCTACAACCCGCTGTCCCACCTGCCAGTCAGTGACACCCTCTCCTATCCCAGCAACCTCACCGGCCACATCAGCACCGCACCAGTGGGGCATTTCCAGTTTTAACCCGGGCCAGCCACGCCGCACCCAGATATCCAGATAATTGAGAGCCGTTGCGCGCACCCGCACCTTAACCTGCCCGGGCCCGGGCTCCGGTTCCGGTACATCCCCAA
>JASFGH010000521.1:0-3253 GCA_050123865.1 Desulfobacterales bacterium
ACGCTGGATGGCATCCAGAGCCGCATCCAGGTTTATTTTAGGCTGCAGAATCAGGGTACCGCCAACCAAAAGGCTTGCCAGGCCGCAGGTTTGGCCCAGGATATGAAAAAGGGGCGCATTTCCCAGAATCACATTTTTTTCGGGCGGGAAAAGGGATTCGCTGATGGTAATCTGTTCGAGGGCTGAAGTCAGAAACAGATTTTGGCTAAAGGGTACGCCTTTAGGGAATTTGGTGGTGCCACCGGTGTAAAGAATTTCAGCAATGTCATTTTCACCGGGCCTATCGGCCGGCTGGGCGGATGCGGCTTGACGCTGTTGCGCCAATAGCCTGCGAAATGAATAAGTGTTCTCGTCCAGCGCAGTTTTTCCCCGCGGGATGATGTCAAACAGATAGCCGAATGCCCGCTTCCACCAGGGCAGCAAATCCGCCATTTTGGTGACAATTACCTTTTTAAGCTGTGTTTGCGGCAGCACGCTGGTGACGTAACCAAAATTCGTGTCCGCACATACAATGGCCTCAGCATCGCTGTCATTGGCGATGTACTCTAGATCATGAGGCGTGTAGATGGGTGTAATGGGCACGCAGATGCCTCCCATTTTTTGAATGCCCAGCCAGGCCACCACCCACTGGATGCTGTTGGGGATATAAATCATTATTTTTTGTCCGGCCCTGAGACCGGCATGATTGAGGGCGGCAGCAAAGCGATCCGCCATGTCTTTTACCCGGCGGTAGGAAAAGCGCGTTCCCAGGTAAACTACTGCCGTATTATTTTTTCTTTGTTCGGCAGTTGCTGCAAAAACGGCATAAATATGGTGGTTTATATTTGGGTTCATTTACGAGCGTCAGATTCCAAAATATGCGGATTTAATTTCAGGGTTGTCCATAAGTTCCTGGCCGCTGCCCGATAGGGTCAACATTCCGTTTTCCACTACATAGCCTTTGTCGATCATCGGTAAGACCGGCCTGGCAAATTGTTCACTGATGACCACCGTGATTCCTGTGCTTTCTTTGAGCTGCGCAACTGCATCGACAACCACCTGTTGCATCATGGGGCTGAGCCCGAGTAGGGGTTCATCCAGCAGTAGCAGTTTCGGCCGAACGATCAACGCCATTCCGATGGCGAGCATTTGTTGCTCTCCGCCGCTTAAAAAACCAGCTTTGCGGGTTTTCAATAGGGTCAGGGCCGGAAAGAGTTCGAAAACATATTCAATAGATTCAATTATTTCCTGACGTTTTTTCAAGTATCCAGCGATCTTTAAATTCTCAAGCACACTGCTTTCTGGGAAAATAGGGTGGCGCTCGCGGCACAGCACAATGCCCATTTTGACGCGCTCATCGGGCCGGGTTTCGGTAATATTCTGTCCGTTATAGAGGATCTTTCCGTAAACCGTAATGCGTTCGCCGCCCCGGCGCTTTTCTTTGATGCGCAT
Source organism: Desulfobacterales bacterium (assembly GCA_050123865.1). Lineage (GTDB taxonomy): Bacteria > Desulfobacterota > Desulfobacteria > Desulfobacterales > JAHEIW01 > JAHEIW01. Next base: position 1,432 of record JASFGH010000521.1, read on the forward strand.
ATCGATAATCAGGCCTGAAAGTGAATTCATCAAAGTGGTTTTGCCGGCACTGTTTGAGCCAATGACACCGACGATTTCACCTTCCTTGACATCTATGTTTAAGTCATTGATGGCCAGGGCATTTTCAAAAAATACCATCAGGTTCTGTACTTCCAACATTTTCAAATCCTCTAAGCAATAAATTCGAAATTCGAATATCGAAATCCGAAACAAATCCGAATATAAAATGACCAAAATTCAAAAGCAAAAAAGATATTTTGCTGTACCCTGATAATTAGGCTTCTGCGCCCAGATATGCTTTTTTAACGGCATCGCTTTCCATTACTTCGTCGGCATTGCCTTCTGCAATTTTGTCACCGTAATTTAAAACGATGACGCGGTCTGCTATCCGAAAAAGCTCCTTCAAACGGTGTTCGATCATAATAATGGTTTTACCGGCCAGCCGTAATTTTTCAATTATGGGCACAATACTGGCCACTTCGGCCAGACTGAGCCCTGAAAACAGTTCATCCAGGATGATCAAGTCTGGTTGCAGCGCAATGGCTTTGGCCAGTTCGAGCCGTTTGAGATAACCCTGGGGCAGCACGCTGGCGCTTTTATAGGCCACAAATGCATCGCGTTCAAACCCAACCTCCTCCAGGAGGTCCAGGGCCACCGCATCACGGTCGCCGTATTTCCCGCCGACCATTTTTTTGACCCGTGGCGAATACAGGGGAATAATCATGTTTTTATAAGCCGGCAATTGATAAAAGGGCTTGACCATTTGAAAGGTGCGCGCAATCCCCATGCGGATAATTTTGTAAGGCGGCAGGCCGCTGATATTTTTGCCGTTGTATATGATGTCGCCTTCGGTAGGCTTCACAAAACCGGTAATCAGATTTACGGCTGTTGTTTTACCCGAGCCATTGGGGCCGATCAATCCTAAAAGCTCACCCCGGGCCAGTTCAAAGCTCAGATCCCGGATAGCCTGGACCCCTCCGAAATTTTTATAAAGACCGGTAATGCTGAGCTGCGTAGGTGGATTCATTCTCATACCTCCACCCAGCGCTCAAACTGTTGATATTTACGCTGAATATAGTGGAAAATACCTTCCGGCAGGGCAACGATGAAGACCACCAGAAACAGACCGTAAATGACAATGCGTAGTCCACCGATGCCGCGCAAGATTTCTGAAAGCGGCACCAGAATAAAGGCTCCGAGGGTAGCACCTGCGAGTGTGCCCGGACCTCCAACCACCGCGGCTGCAATCGGCAGGATGGAATAATCCAGCGCAAAGACCGGCATGCCCACAAACATATACACATGGGTTGTGAAGGCACCGGCAAACGCGCCGATCGCACTGGCGACGAACAGCGCCTGCGCCTTAAACCAGTATATGTTAATGCCAGCGTTCATGACCGAACGGTCGTTATCGCTGATGCCCTTTAAGACCAGGCCATAGTCTGATCCCATCATGCGGCGGAAACCAAACAGGACGCCCAGCAAGGCGCCGACAATTACGTAAAGCTCGATCCACCTTGAAGCCAGGGGCGTAATACCACTTAAGCCTTCGGTGCCGCCAAAGATTTTGGTGGCTTCGACAATCCTTACCAGCATCAGCGGTATGATCAGGGTCACCATGGAAAAGTAAATGCCTCTCAGGCGCATCACCGGGAGCAAAACCAGCGTGCAGATCAATCCGCCCAACAGCGAACCCATCGGAATGGTTAAATACGGCGACCAGCCGAAATGATGATTCAAAACACCGGCAACGTAGGCGCCCATTCCGAAAAACAGTGCCTGGCCCAGCGATATCATCCCACTTTGCTCCAGAATATCCCAG
>JASFGH010000522.1:0-3244 GCA_050123865.1 Desulfobacterales bacterium
AGCGAATAGGAGCACCCCCGCTTTAGTCTCTCCATTTTTTGCAAAATTATCCAATATTCATCCATAAGCAGTTGCGTGGTAGTCCATTAACGATTTGATTGTCATAGGCATAGCCGGTTGGTTATGATTGATGACAAAAGAGGGTATGAGCAACGTTTAAAAAGAAGGTTGATGTTGGATTCAAAAAATTGAAAGACAGAGCCATGGTTAAGAGCCCGGCAATTTAATTGTTATAATGTCAAATATCTACATTTCGCTCTTAATATTCACTTGTAAGTTTCTCTCCTTCACACAGCTCTTCAACTCTTTCGCTCATGAGATACCCTTTGTCCCACTCGCGCTTTGTCACTTTGCGACACTTTGTGTGCTGGTCCTCAGGCCCTGGAATCGCTTCGATCGCATGATCTTTTTTATGATCATAATAGACAACGCGTTTATTCGTCAAAGCCGCCTCTCTTACGATTTGATGGTGTTGGTCAACAGCATTTCCAACTATCGCACCTACCAATGTTCCAACTCCGGCTCCAAGAAGGGTACTTTTTGAGTCTCTGCCAATAAGCCCTCCTGAAATTGCACCTAAGCCCGCTCCTATTGCCGCACCGCGCTGGGTGTTATAGCGTTCCGGATAGGTGCTGGCACATGAAATTAAAAACGCAAGCACTATGACAATAAGCAAACCATTTCTAAGTTGTTTCATCTTGATCTACTCCTTTCGAATAAGCTGAGTGCACATAGTTTGTGATCTAATTATATCCTGGCTTTTTATGATTTATGAAAATACGCTTTCTTTGAAGCGGTACCTAGTGAGGAATTCGAAATTGTCTCCATCTGCAGCCATAGTAATTAACACTTTAGACGTTCGACAAAGTTAATTGGTTTACATTGCCAATAAAATTCGAACTTAAAAATTGTATACGGTAATTCTGTCACTCAACGCCATGAACGGATAATGGGGAGCCTCCGGGCGATTAAGATCGGTGACGGCGAAACCATACGTTTTCTTCCAGCCCTCTGACAGAGAAATACTTTTTATCAATCTGGAAAAATCCTGTGAATAGATCTGAAATTTCAAATTGGAATAAAACACTTTCGTCTTCGGACGTTCTGCTGAAAGCGGGTTCTTGTCGTTCATAAGGCGCTCAAAAGAATACAGTAAAAGGTCATTTTGGCCGTCACCATCATAGTCGTGAACACCCCCTATCCTGATCTCCTGGGCAGCTGACGAGGCCTGAAGTGCTTTTTTTTGTAACAGATTCAATCGGCCATCCAGCCTGTATAAATTCATGTTATTATCAGCAGCATAAAAAGATTCAACACGGTCTGAGGTAGGTGAAGTAACCGCAAGGCTTAAAATGGAATTTTGGGTATCAAAGCGCTGCAGAATCTTTCCGGATTTAGAAATTTTGTAGATTCCGCCATCATCTTCGCGAAGCTTAGACGATGTAAATTTATGGGCGTATAGGTACTGGTGACCATTTTTATCTAGATTGCCAAGCAGAACACCAACTCCAGTGTAATATTCGCCCATCCGTCTAACCCAATTTGTTTTACCATAGCCGTCGACACTGATGAGATAGGATAGCATATCATTGGTGTCGTTATGCATCTCATGATTACCATCAGCCGAACTGTAGGTGCCGATGATAATGTCCGGTCGCCTTCCCCTGTTTTCCCAGATGACGATGTTGTGTGGCTTGGGTCCAATAAGATAGCGCCATAATTCCCTGGCGTTATTATCATATGCAATGATGCCGCGAGGTTTAAGTGCGTGCTCAGCAGTCGTAAAGGCGATAATTTCCTTTCGGCCGTCCATGTCAATATCAACCAGCCTGGCTATACTGCCTCCACCGTCAGGCTTGCCATGATAGTAATGCCTGATTTTTCTGACATGATGCCAGAGCTCCTGTCCGTCAGTGTCTAAAAGCAATAGATGTGCTCTGTTGTAATCTACGCCTGACAAACCAATGGCCGCTTGTGAATGCCAATCATCAATCAGATTTAAGGTGACCGGAAATTTGAATGTTCTTTGCCATAACATCGAACCGTCAGCTCTGAACGCATAAAGGCTGCTGCCGGAGGCGGTTATAAATTCCTCCCTGCCGTCTTTATCCAAATCATATGCAATCGAATTCGAATAATCCTCGACGTTGCGACCGGTTATGGTGAGCATTGCAAAAGGTTCTCGCCGGCGTGAAACAGGTAAGCTAGATCCAATCCGTATAGAAAATAGTTGGTTTGCCTCCAGGTGAACCTGTTTTCGATAAAGTGTTTGTCCGCCTTTTTTGACGATGATAGTCGTTCGTCCGGCAAATGCCGGTAACCGGTGCCGGCCGACTTTTAATCGATGTCCGATTTCGGAGGTTCCGGCCCAGACATCAATTCCGTTGACCGTTGTGTCGATCAAAATGGTCGTAGGATTTTTAATCGCAGGGGTATTATAGAAAATAATATCACCATTGCCTTCGATATAACCGAACTGCGGTGTCTGACGGCTATGGGATTGTTTCGTGATGCTTGGACGCACGGTGGCGTATATCTCAGTTGCAGTTATATGCCCATCGGCATTTATATCCGCAGCTCCGTCCAGTGCCGCCAGCAGATGATCGGTAAACAACCCATGGCCCTCGGCTTCCAAGGCTTGCTCCGAGCGGCTACCGGCGGTCAAAATTTGAATACTTCGGGTGTGCATCATTTTATTGATATAGACGGAATCCTGTTTCGGATGCCGTTTTATCGATCGGGTCAGGCCCAGGCCTGAATAGCAGGAGTCAAAAGCAAGCAGGACGTGTTTGGCCTTGAAAAGCTTGATCCCATGATTCAACTGATCCATAGGCAGCATTGTGCCCTGCCAATCATATGCATCTGCATCTGCAGGTACGATGTATCCCCTCTCGCGTCCTCCAGGCAAATCTTCAGTCTGACCGTGACCGGCAAAATAGAATACCACCCGTGAGTTCGCATTAACAGATTTGCGAATCGTCTCCAGTTGGCGCAAAATATTCTGCTTGGTGGCTTCTTGATTGGTGAGGATGAACACGCGGAAGTCCTTTTGCTTTAGGAAATCTGCAACCTCAGCAGCATCTTTGGCAGCATATTCCAGATTAGGCCAATGGTTATATGTATTAATACCGACAACCAGAGCATATGATGTTGAGTAGCCGGGTTGAAAAACTGTAGCTCCTAAATCTGCTGGCCCAATCATAGAGATGATCGCTAACATGGTCAGCAAACGTAGCATTGTAAA
>JASFGH010000523.1:0-3243 GCA_050123865.1 Desulfobacterales bacterium
GGCTGCCAGGTCCCGGCTGAGAACGCCCAGAACTGCAAAAACGACATTGATGATCGACATCATCGCGATAATGGTCGCCAGATCAAGCGACCAGGCCAGAAAGCGCGTTATTGGCCCTGCCAGGCGTAACGAAAATTCAACGCCTTCCGGGGTTTTGATGATCAGCTTATTGATTCTGTCAGTCAACATAGATTGTTACGCATAAAATCAGCATTACGTGCTAGTGGTTGGTTTCCTGCGGCCGGCTCTGCCTAAAAACAACGCCAATATCAACAGCTCGACGCATCCAAACGCAATTTTGAAGGCATAGGGCAAAACCGGCTCGTGGTATTGAGAAAAAAAAGCTTCAATGATCCCCGCCCAAACCAGCATTAGCGCCACGCCGCATATGAGGGTCACCAGATCATTTGATATTTTCCGCAACCGCGCACGCAACGCAATCGGTTTGCCCCATCCGATGAGCGCTCCGGCCAGAACGATGCCGGCCTGGCCGGCCAGTAAAATGGCCGGGATTTCAATCGCCCCATGTGGCAGTAACCAACCGAGCAGAAAAGTCGACTCACCTGCCAACACATAGTCAACAGCCACCGCCCCCAATATAACACCATTATAAAACAACATGATCAGGGTACCGATCCCCCAGGACATTCCCAGCGCCAGCGTGAAAATAGCCACTTTGGTATTGTGGGTCATTAAGTAAGATGAAAAATAGCTCTTGGCACCCTTGAGCCGGTCGGTGTCGGCGCTTTCCTCTGTTTTGACACGGTCAGAAGGGTCACCTTGAAGATGCGAAAACGGCAACAGGATTTGTTTGGTGCTCGAGTCAACGATGACGGTAAATCCGCCAAAAGCCGCACCGACCAACAGGGCAATTACACTGATGGCGAATGCCCGCAGGTGCTTGCGGAATGTTTGCGGAAAGGTATTGAAAAACCAGTGCAGGGGCCTTAACCGATGCGGTTTTTCACGGGTTTCATGGATCTCGCCAAAAGCCCGGCCGACCAGCGATTCAAGATATTGGCGGGTGTTCGGCTCTGCAGAAAATGTAGAAATTTTGGCCAGGTCAGCCGAAGCGCGCTGATACAAATAGTGGAATCGTTCGAGCGCTCCGAGTTTTAACTTTTCGTCCGGCTTTCGCTCCAGCCGGTTCAGCACCTGTTCCAGCTCCGTCCAGTAAAGCCGCTCTTGGGTGATAAATTTTTGTAAATCGATAATCATTCAAATCTCACGTTTTCGCCATATCATTCGAATTTCGTATTAATTTAGCTGAGTTTCAGCTGTTTTTTAAAGAACCTGTCTTTTTTTCAATGACAAGTACTGTCCCACTAAATCTGTGCACAAATTTTCATTTTCCAGCATCGCGAATCCGACGCCGCGTTTTAGTAAAACCTTTTGCGTTTCCCGTAACCGCCGCCAGAGCATGTGTCCGCCGAGATCGGTGTAAATATCATCGACCGATGAGACCGATTCGGATGAAAAAAGCGGTCTGGCGATCAGCGGTTTGATCATGTTGACCAGGACCACATGATGCCGGGCAATCAGATCGATGTGGCGCGTAAACCCGTCCGCCAGCACCGGATCATCCAAATGGGTTAGAAATACCATTAAGGCCCGCCGACGGATGCGGGTGCCGATAAAGGTAAACAATTCCGCAAAATCCGGTGAGACATTTTGGGGCTGCAGCGTGTAGAGCACATCCCGGCAAACATTGAAATGTGCTTTGCCCATCTTGGCTTTCAAAAAGGTACGGACTTTATCGTCAAAGGTCAGAAGGCCGAACAAGTCCCCTTGCCGCTCAGCAGCCAGCGCCATGATCAAGGCTGCTGTAATAAATCGTTGCAGAATCGGAGCCGTTTCGTCACCCGGATTGGCGTCTCCCCCAATGCCTGCTGGTTTGCTCGTTGTCGATGATCGGGCGCTTAACCGCGATGCATCAATGATCACATAGATTTGCTGGGTTCTTTCAATCTGGTAGACTTTCGTAATCGGGATGCCGCGCTTGGCGGTCGTCTTCCAGTGAATGTCTTCAAAACTGTCCCCGGGCAGGTATTCTCTAAGTTGTTCAAAATCCCTCCCCTTTCCAACCTGACGCTGGGCATGAATACCCAGGCCCCTGTTTAAAAACAATCCACTCAAATTTTTATGTTCATCAAACAGGCTGGGATAGACCCGAATTTCCATTCGGACCGCAGCCGCCGATCGCACAGACCACAACCCCCATGGTGAAAAGGCTTCCAGGTAACAGCGGTCAATCAGATAGCGCCCCTGCTTTAATCCCGTTAACGACCAGGCGACCATAGAGGTTTGGGTATCCGGCGGCAATTCCACAGCCAGCTCGAAAGTCGACGTATCGATCTGTTCTGGAAAAGCCAGACCCAGTCGCATGCGATTGACCTTCTGGTTCTCATTCTCTATTTGTACGTCAAAACTGCCCGGCCGTCCCCTTGAAATTCGAACGACTTCGGGCAACATCACATGAATCCCCTGCAGACGCTCTCGCGAACGATATGCGTCTACGATTGAAGCCGTCAAAAGACCAACTGCCAGCAGGATGACCGGTATGCCAAACGGCGCCACGATGGTGATCAACAATGTGCCGGGCAGCAAAACAAACCCGACCAGAATCAGAAGCCGGTATGTAGGAACAATCTTCAATTCAGCTATCACCCTTAGATTACTTATTCAGGTTTAATCATCTCAAATCTAGCTAACCTGCAAATGCCTAAAATTGGCTAAAATAGCTAAATATAACGCGCTGCTCATCCTGAATTAACGGGGAACCGCAATTCCCTTTAAGATATTCTCAATAACCTCTTTGACGGTCAGCCCTTCGATTTCATATTCGGGGCGTAAAATCAGACGATGTTCCAGGACCGCATAGACCATCTGTTTGATATCATCGGGGGTTACAAAATCCCGACCGCTAATGGCTGCAAAGGCCCGACTCGAAAGTAGGAGCGCCTGGGTGGCTCTAGGTCCGGCGCCAACCAGTATGCTTTGATGTTCGCGCGACTTGCGCACAATATCCACAACATAGGCAACCAGGTCTTCCTTCACCAGAATTCCCGCCATGGCTGCCCGCAGTTTGGTAATGAGTTCTTCGGTGATTATTTGCTTCACCGCTCCACTGGCCAGGGTCTCCTCGGGTGCATCTTTCCCCAGCATCCGTTGGGCCAGGGTGAGTTCTTCGGCTTTGCCCGGCGGGTCCATGTTGATCTTGAGCATAAACCGATCTTTTTGGGC
>JASFGH010000524.1:0-3242 GCA_050123865.1 Desulfobacterales bacterium
CCTTCACCGGCAAACATGCGGGTGGGATCTTCATCCACACGCTTCAAGGGGAACACCCCGGCCGTATAGGGAAATCGTCCGGAGACATTTTCTTCCCGCAGCCAGCGATAAATTTCGCCCGGGTCCCTGAACTTTGGCAGTTCAATTTTGGGAATGCGGGTATGGGCTAAAGACTCGGAAAACAAAGGGACCCGGATTTGACGATTGCGGACCTGGTAGACCAGTTCATCCGCAGCATAGGTCGCCTGAATTTTTTCCCAATCCTCCAGCGTTTGAACCGTTTGCGGCTTCAAGGCCGCCTCAGCTGCTTTAATCTGTGCTTTAAAGACGTCTATCAGTTGGCCGGTATCGCCTTCCAGATCGTCACTGCTCAGCGTACCGGCGGCTTCTTTAAGGTGCCAGACCTTCCTGATGGCGTCGGCCTGCTCTGCGGTTTCCTGGTGATATGCTCTGATATGTTCTGCGATTTCGCTTAAATAACGGATGCGTTCGGGTGGGATGATGATGGTTTTGGATGTCGATGTGCGGGTCTCGGGTCTGGGCAAAGCGGACTTGAACTTTGCACCGGTTTTTTTTGAGACTGCATCCATGATGGCATGATAGAGAGCCGTTACGCCATCATCGTTGAACTTGGATGCGATGGTTCCAAAGACCGGCATGTCTTCCGGTGATTGATCGAAGGCCTTGCGGTTGCGCTGGACCTGCTTGCGAACGTCGCGCACCGCATCCTCACCCCCCCGTTTTTCGAATTTATTGACCACCACCAGATCGGCAAAATCCAGCATGTCAATTTTTTCGAGTTGTGAGGCGGCACCGAATTCACTGGTCATTACATATATGGACAGGTCGACCATATCGATAATGCTGGAGTCACCCTGTCCAATTCCGGCCGTTTCGGCGATAACTAAATCATAGCCGGCAGCCTGTACGGCTTCGATTGCTTCTCCCAATATGGCGGGTATCTCTGTCTGGGATTGTCGCGTGGCCAAGGAACGTAAATATACCCGTGGATTGCCGATGGCGTTCATACGAATTCGATCACCGAGCAGCGCTCCACCGGTCTTGCGTCGGGAGGGATCACAGCTGATGATGGCAATATGGAAATCATTGCTATCATGTAGCATGCGTAAAATCAGTTCATCGGTCAATGACGATTTGCCGGCTCCGCCGGTGCCGGTTATGCCGACTACCGGAGGCTTACGCTTGCCGATTTTTTTTGTCAGCTCGGCTCGCAGGGCTGCCAGATTCCCGTTTTCCTGGGCCTTGGCGTATTCAGCGGCAGATATCAGATTGGCCACAAGCAATTTGTTATCCGGAGACAGGTCATCAAAAGCAAAACCACCCTTTTTTACTGTTGAGAAATCGATAGCCGCCACCATATGATTGATCATCCCCTGCAACCCCATCTGAGCGCCATCTTCGGGTGAGTAAATTTTGGTTACGCCATACGATTCGAGCTCCGCGATCTCGTCTGGAACGATCACACCGCCACCGCCCCCGAAAACTTTGATATGAGGTGCCCCTCGTTCCTTTAAAAGGTCGACCATATATTTAAAAAATTCGATATGACCGCCTTGGTAACTGGATACCGCAATTCCCTGGGCATCTTCTTCAATGGCAGCGTCCACGATCTCTTGAACCGATCGATTATGTCCTAAATGAATGACTTCAGCACCGGTATCCTGCAGGATTCGGCGCATGATATTAATGGCGGCATCGTGGCCATCGAAAAGCGAGGTTGCTGTGACGACGCGGATGTAATTTTTAGGTTTGTATACTTCGGCCTCAGCTGTCATTTTGCCTCCTTAATACCAATTAAAGATTGCCTTTGCCATCAACGGTCAAGCGTGAGTCGAAACAAGAAGGGTGCTTATTTTTTGCCACCGGCATACATCCCCATAATAATGCCGGTCTGGAGTTTAATGTAGTCTTCGATGCTGTAATGGTGGGCTAAATACCAGCGCCGGAAAGTCCACATGTGCCCTAAGACGACAATATTATGAGCTGCCAGCTCCAGATTATTTTCTTTAAGGTTGATTAGATCGCCGGTTTTGGCGATGCGGGCCATCGCTTTGACAAAAAGTCCCGTAATCCTCAACTCATTTTCCAGAACGCGTTTTTGCCATTGTGACGGCAGCGATTGGGTTTCCTGATAAATCAAAAGAATAAAATCGCTCATCTGGTGGCAAACCATAAAATACTCATGGATAATTTTCACCAGGGCATCACGACCGCCTTTTGCCTGGGACATGGCTGCTGTAACACCCCGTTCAACCTCTGCATGAATGGCTTCACACACCATATACAAAATATCTTCTTTGGAGGCGAAATATTCGTATAATGATCCTATAGAGAATCCTGCGGCTCGTGCAATTTGGCGCGTAGTCGTTTTGTGAAAGCCCTTATCAATAAAGAGTTGAACGGCAGCATCCGCAATCTGGCGACGACGGCGGTTAACAAGATCAGGATCCTTGACCTGGGTGGGAATGTCCTTTGTTCTGGGAAGATCTTGCATTATAACTCTTCTAATTTATTGCATATATAGTATAATTAACACGGCGGCTACCATTCTGAACGAGCGCTCAATCAATAAACTAACACGTCTCTTTTTTGCTTGTCAAGTTTTTCAAAATTCTCATTTAAGCTATGATATAACATATTGTAATAATGTATTTATTATATTAGTCAGGCAACGCGTTTGTCCGATTATGCGGATTATCGGTTTGTAGCAGAGTGCTGATAGAAACACAAAATGACTGAGCGCTCGATCAACGTGCGTTTTATGGTATTCCTGAGAGTCAGAAGTAATTGTGCGGGAAAGTTAAGACAGGGTGCGGTCTTCCAGAGCTGGAAATTTCTGACGTGCTGCAGCGACCAGGCCTGGGTCAATTTCAGCAGTAACGAATTGTTCTTCTTCAGCGCCTTCAGCCAGCACCTGACCCAATGGATCGACAATCATGCTGTGACCGGCATAAGTTTTACCCTGGTTGGCACCGGCGCAATTACATGAAATCAGAAAAGCCAGGTTTTCGTGAGCCCGGCAGCGATTAAATAGTCTCCAGGCCTCCAGGCGAACTAGAGGCCAGGCAGAAGCGACCAGAAACAATGTCGCCCCTGCCCCGATCATTCGGCGATAGAGTTCGGGAAAGCGCAGGTCATAGCAGGTGGAGAGCCCGCTTTTGCCCCAGGGGGTATCGGCGACAACGACATCTGTGCCCGGTTTAAGAAGGGTGGTTTCCTCG
>JASFGH010000525.1:0-3241 GCA_050123865.1 Desulfobacterales bacterium
ATCTCTTTCCTTTAACTGGGCCAGCGACAGTTTTAACTCAGCGGTTGAAGGTAGTTCGTCTTTTTCATAGGGATCCGCTCCGGCTAAAACAAGCGCAAGATCCGGCAGTCCGATGCTGCTGAGTTTTTCAAGCCCGTCTTCGAGTTTGGCGAGGTATAAATGATCTTCTCCGGCCGCCACGGCAATATCGATGTCGCTGGAAACAAAAGATGGATTCAGTCTGCCCTGACCATCATAGGCCTCACCATCCAGCGGCCAGCCGTTGGCCATATGGATGCTCAGTGTGGTAATCGAGCTGTCTTCTTCGGTTAGAACAGCCGTTCCATCCCCTTTGTGGGCATCCAGATCGATCACCCAGGCAGAGCGAATGGTATTTTCGGACTGCAGTTTGCGCAGGGCAATTACAATATCATTGACCACACAAAAACCTTCCCCATAATCTCTTTTCGCATGGTGCATACCGCCGCCAAAGGCAAAACAAAAGTCTTTTTCGAGTGCCTCCCGGCAGCACTGGATGGTTTCTGCAGCTTTAAACAACAGGCGATCAAATAAGTGGGTTAATGGATAGCTGGCATTATCCGGGTTGTAGCGATAGTAGCGGCCGTTTTCATCAATGAGCTCAAAGGTTCTGATAATCTCTTCTTCAAGCTGATCGGAATACAAGCGGTTGACATATTCGGCAGAGTGCACGCGTAAAAGGTCATTGCGGGTAACGGTTTCAATAACCCGATCGATATGCCAGCGATCGATCCGGAGGCCCAATGTGGGATGGCTTTTTAATTTGGCAAAGGTGGTCACCGCCCGGCTGCGCGCCAGCGGAATTTCAATACCGAATTCCGCTAAACCTTCTTTCATATTGGGGTCATAGATGATCATATCATTATCTTTGTCAGAGGGCAGAAGTCAGAAGACAGTAATTAAGACCTGGAAGATGGAGCGTCTTTTCTGTCTTCTGCACTCTTTTTTCTGTCATCTGAGAGCGACTTTAGAAATGAAGTGTTGAAGATATGAAAATGTCGGTTAGACCGAAATGAAGGTAATACCGAATTTTAGGGCGCACAACCTTGTTTTGACAATCTTAAGAATTTTCCGTACAATAGCTGCACCCAACCTGGCCATCCATAAGAATCAACACAGACATAGCCAAAACCATACGTGGGCTGATTGTTCACGGGCCGCTTCATATTTTTTTGCCGAACGTTGCTGATAACGGACATAGCCCTGTTCTTCTGAGGCGATGTTTAATCAAAGGGGGGCTCAGATGCCGAACGGAGATAAAAAGCTTTCGATCCCATCACAAGTTTTAGGACCAACAGATCGGGTAAGCGCAAACCTTCGGAAGAGGCCTTCTGGCAAAAAAATTATCCGGGAAGCCTCCGAATATGTTAAGGCCCATATCCGCCGCCAGCCACCTGTGCAGCGCTTTTTCAGCTTCATGCCCACCATGTTGACACGGGTATCACCGTTTCATTTTAAAGGACGGCATAAATCAACCGAATGGCCGCTCGTCCGGCTGGACTCGGGCGATGCCAATTCGTGGGGCAGCATGCAGGTGGTGGGCGAACTGCTGATCATCTTTGACGAAACCATCTTATTTTGTTTGCTGGCGCTGATGACCCGCTATGAAAGTGACGCTTTCGAGACTTCCCTGACGGATCTGGCCCGGATCGCGAGCATCGATCCCACACAGACGAATAGCCCTAAAATCTGGAAAAGTATTCAACGACTGGCGGGCACCCGGATCGATTTACAACTTTTCAGCGGCAAAGGGAAGAAAAGAAAAACGGTAAAGGAATTGACTGGCTCGATCCTGAGTTTTGCGGATAAAGATCAGACCGGCGGACGCATTCGAATTGTCATCAATCCGTATTTTCTGGAAATGTACGCAGAAAGCTTTGTGACCAACATCGATATGAACTTCAGAAGCCGCTTAAAAGCAGACATCAGCAAAGCATTTTACCGCTTTTATCAGGGGCTATACGAGACCCAGGCGGAAACCGACATCACCCGCCTGGCCCAGGCGGTTAATTTGAACATTGCGCAGGAAATGAAAAAATTAAAATCAAAGGTTCGCATCGGGTTGAAGGAACTTCAGGAAAAAGGATACCTGGAAGCCTATGAGATCACCCGGGACAATCGGGTGCGGGTATTAAAAACCAAAGACGCCGCTGCCAAATTTGAAAGCCAAATACTGGGCAATTCTAAAATTAAATTTTTTATCGATTAAGCAAATCGCCGCCCATCGAGGAACCGCATGACGCTGCCTGTCAATCAGGTTGTTTCGGCTTTAACGACCTCAAAACTTTTCAGCATAAAGCGGAATGCTTCAATGTCCCGTTGAAAATGAAACCGATCCGATGCTGTAAACCGAAGATTAAAAAAGGTATCCTCCTTGATAAATCCATAATAAAGCGTTTTGAATGTGTGACCCTCGGTGTCCTTATAGGTATACAGGATTTTAAAACCATCAAATCCGTTAATATTTTCCGGGGTGTTATTCAGCAACTTTAAACTCAGTAAATTCTGATCGGATATGAGCTCGTCGATAATGATCTGGGCGGCCTCTTCTGGAAGCATGGTCGTGTGCATTTTCATTTTGGTATGACGAAACGTTTTTCCGATGGGGCGGGTTTGAACCAGGATATATTGTTGAAACGGGTTATCTTTGGTTACGAGAAGGTAGCGGTTGTTGTCTATTTTGCGCCATCCTTCAGGAATATCGACCTTATACCCATAGGACGCCGGTTTCGAAAGCCCGCTATCATGCGCGCATGCCAAAAAGCTGACAACACAAATCAATAGGCTGAACCACAATAATCTTTTCATTAGCTTTCCTCACTGAGCGTGCATCGTTTTAAGTACCCTTTGATATACGCTTTATCAGGGGAATTGGGTGAAAGCTGCAGGCACGATTCAAAAAATTTTTTGGCCAGAGCGTGCTGGCCTTTTTTATAATGAATGAGCCCGATGGCTTTGTGCGGGGCGGCAAAGCTGGGATCCAGACGAATGGCACGGCTATAATAACCAAGTGCCGCCTGAACATCACTGCAGAGTCCGCGTTGTCTGTGAATTTCGCCCAGCAAAAAATAGGCCCGGGTGTCATCTGGTTTGATGCTCAAATATTTTTCAACACTCTCTCTGGCGACCTGAAACCGCCCCAGTCGAATATCCAGGCGCGCATTATCTAGCAGTAACTGATCCAACTTTACAAAAAATGCATGGCTGCTTTTATTTAACGCTG
>JASFGH010000526.1:0-3238 GCA_050123865.1 Desulfobacterales bacterium
TTGGGTTTCGCCACTTTCTTACGGAAAGTGGCGAAGGAAAGAAATCCAAATAATCCTGTAGATCCTGTCTAAATTATAGTTTTTACCTGCAGAATATAGGGAACGCCGTTTAGCGTGTCAAGAAAACGCCGGGCAGAATAAAGCAGACAAACCGCAGGCCTAAATTGCTTGACAACCGATCCCAATCCCATGATAACCCAAATGCGTCAATTACCATGATTAATAAAATTGCCAGGACTTCAGCCACTATTATGTCTCGACGCTGGATTATTTTCATACTGGCCACAGCGCATTTTTTCCTGTCTCAGTTTTACCGGACGTCAAACGCGGTCATTGCGCCGGAGCTGATCCGGGACCTGTCACTGAATACTGAGGAGTTGGGGCTACTGTCAGCCTCTTTTTTTTATGGATTTGCGCTAACCCAGATTCCGATCAGCGTGCTTTTGGACAAAGTGGGCCCCAGATGGTTGATGACCGTTCTTTCGCTGATAGGAGTGGTGGGCGCTATTTTGTTTTCCATTGCCGATTCGCTGGGCTTTGGTCTAATCGGGCGCGTCTTGCTGGGAATCGGCATGGCCTGCAATTTAATGGGAACCTTTAAGCTGTTAACCGAATGGTTTGAGCCGCTGGTATTCGCCACCTTATCGGGCCTTGTGGTTTCGATCGGAACGTTTGGCAATATGGTGGCCGCTACTCCGCTGGTCATGCTGGTCGAACAATTCGGGTGGCGCCTGAGCTTCCAGTTGATTGCAGGGATTAATCTGGTCTTAACCCTGTCGCTTTTTGTGGTGGTGCGCGATCGGCCTGATTATTCCACAATCCACGTCGCAAACCGAGCACCCGCAATCAATATGAAGCAGGCCTTTTCCAATCTGGGCTTACTCTTTAAAAACAAAGATTACTGGATCATCTCACTGGCCACTTTAGTCCGCTACGGGACCTTTGCCGCCTTTCAGGCGCTGTGGGCCGGGCCGTTTTTAATCGAAGTCATGGGCTATTCGGCCATCCGAACGGGTAATCTGATACTGCTGATGAACGTGGGGCTGATTATTGGCGGCCCGCTGTGGGGAGCGCTGTCGGACAGGGTTTTTAATACCCGCAGGGGGCTAGTCGTACTTTGCCTGCTGATGATGGCAGTGATTTCGCTGGTACTGACCTCCTTTTCTCCAGAGACCGGATTGTTTACTATTACGTCCGTGTTCTTTCTGTTCGGTCTGGCGTCATCCGGTGGCATGTTGATGTATCCGCACATCAAAGACCTGATGCCGCATGAAATGTCAGGTGCCGCGATGACCGGCATCAATTTTTTTAACATGCTGGGCCCGGCCGTATTTCTTCAGGGGCTGGGGATATTAATGCAGCACCTGTATCCAGAAGCCTCGCGCGGCCCCGCTGCATTTGATGCGTCGTTTCTGTTATGTCTGATTTGCCTGGCAAGTGTGACGATACTTTACTTTTTCGCTAGCGAAAAAGAAAATAACATTTCATAAAGTTATTGCGTTTTGCGCTCTGTATTTCCTCAGCTGAAAAGATGCACTTCAATTAAGGAGTTCCGCTTTTTTCAGAATAGCCTTAATTTCGGATCTTTCGCGTTTTGAGGAAGGCAGAAGGGGCATCCGGGGATCGCCCCCGAAGTAACCCAGCATATCCATGGCAGCTTTTAGACCCGGTACACCATAAACGGCAGTGACCGCCTGGTTGACCGGAATCATTTTGAGCTGCAAATCCCGCGCGGCATCGATGCTTCCCTTTTTGACCTGATCCAAAATAGTGACGCACTGTTCGGGCGCCACATTGGCCAGGCCGTTGATGCCGCCCACACAGCCGATGGTCAATCCGCTGAATAATACACCGGCGGTTCCCACCATCACATTAAAATCTCTGGCAACCGCATTTATGATTTCGCCGAGTTGAATAACATTGCCGGCACTGTCCTTCAGGCCGATGATATTGAGGTGCCCGGAGAGGCGGGCGATCAGATCGGCAGCCATATTGATGTGAGTAAATTTGGGGACATTGTATAACAAAATTGGAATGGGTGATTGATCTGCTACAGTTGAAAAGTACTGAACCAGGGCAGCATCATTCATGCGGCCGCCATAATAATGGGGCGTGACCACCAGTGCGGCATCGGCGCCCAGTTTGGCACAGTCTTCGGTGAGTCTTATCGTCTCTGCAGTGGACTCGCACCCGGTTCCGGCAATGACCAGCATCTTATCTGCAGCGGATTGCACAACCGTATCGACAACAGCTCGCTTTTCTTCTTCGGACAGGGAAACATATTCGCCATTGGATCCCAGCGCCACGTATCCTTTCAGACCTGTAAGATTCCAGCGCTCGATATTGGCCGCCAGCTTGTCGTAAGCCACCTTTTCGTTGACAAACGGAGTCGGTATGGGGGGGAAGATACCGTTCAAATCAATATTCGCCATTTTCTTTTCCTTTTTTATTAAATTAACCGCAGAAGCACGCAGACTGACGCAAACTATTTGGCCGAGCGACCCGCCTTCGCTCAGAGCTTCGGCGTGGCAAGCCCTGCTCGGCCAAATACAATCATCTCGCTCTGCGGGAAATATTTTTTATATAAGGCAATAATACTGTCTGCGAGCGTCTGCGTGAATCTGCGGTTAAAAAATCAGCTCTGATATATGACAGACTTTAGTACTCAGGCCGTGTTTGCGCACACCATAGGATAAATGCATGATGCAGGCCGGGCAGGAGGTGACCAGCAGATCTGCACGGCTTTCTTTCAGATGGTTCATTTTACGATCCAGTACCTGCTGGGACAATTGATAATGCGCAAACGCATATGAGCCGGCTCCGCCGCAACACCAGTCCGCTTCGGTTAACGGCCGGTATGCGACTCCCGGCAGCCGATTCAGGATGTCGCCGGGCTCGGCTGTAAGCCCCTGCCCCCGGGCCGCATGACAGGGATGATGATACGTCACAGTGACAGCAGGGCTGGCGGCGGCTGTCACGGTTTCCATTGAATGAATCAATTGCACCATGTCTCTTGTACGGCCGGAGACCGCAGCGGCCTTTTCTTGATGGCTCCCGGCTTCAGGAAATAGCTGAGGATAATGCTTTAAAAAGGATGCACAGCTGGAACAGTCGGTGACAATAACATCCAGATCATCGGTCGCAAGAATTGACAGGTTCCGGCGGGCCAGTTTACGCGCCGCTTTCACATCCCCAAACGACCAGGCCGGCAGACCGCAGCAACAATTTTCCAAAACCC
>JASFGH010000527.1:0-3232 GCA_050123865.1 Desulfobacterales bacterium
GCTGACGACCGAAGGCTTCACCTGGATCATCAAATTGATCGTCGAACTGGCTGCCGAGCATGCCGGGGGCCGTCTGATATCGGTGCTCGAAGGCGGATATTCAATCAGACGATTGCCGGAATTGGCCTGCAATCATATAAAGGTTTTAATGGATGCTTAATCAATCGTGCTGCCAGAAGCAAACACTGGCTAAGGAGAAAAAATTATGTTCATCAGCAACTCCATGACCCGTAAGGTAATTACGGTTGAACCCGATGATGGTATTTTTAAGGCCCAGGAATTGATGGCCGAAAACAAGATTCGCCATCTGCCGGTTGTCGCATCCGGCAACCGCCTCGTTGGTGTCGTGACAGATCGGGATATCAGAAGCGCTCTACCCTACAAATTTTTCAAGACCGCTCCGAGTAAGGAGGAAAAGAAAAATTATTCGGAATTGAAGATAAAAGACATCATGACCAAAGAGCCGATCACCATTTCTCCTACCTACACTATTCAGGATGCACTGCTGGTCATACAGGATGCACGCGTGGGCGCATTGCCGGTTGTAAAAGAAGACGGCACCCTGGCCGGAATTATATCCGTCCGAGATTTGCTGCGCGCTTTTATCAATGTTCTGGGAATTGGCCAACCGGGTACATTATTGTGTATCCTAGTGGAAGAAAAAGTCGGTCAATTAAAAAAAATTGTCGATGCCATCACTGAGGAAAACATCTCTTTCGGCAGCGTTCTGGTAGCCCGTTACTGGGAGAAAAATAAACGCGCCGTTTTTCCGTATCTGTTGACGTTAAATGTTGCCCATATCAAAGAAAAACTAAAACGCCTGGGTTTTACGTTGCTGGACCCCATGGAATGGTATTTGGATCAGTTGCCCAAAAATGAATAATGCTCAAAGCCCGCCTTCCATCCAAGAAAAATCCGGCTCGTGCCCGTACGATGATCTGTATATTTACCACCTGAACGGCCGGTTAACATCCCAGGAAAAAATCCGCAAAAGTAGTTTTATCGGCAACTGGGAAGAAGATAATTTTTCGTTTCTTTTCTTTTCTCAGCCTGCCGTTGAGGATATTCAGATTCTTTTGCAATCCCAGCCACAGCTTTCTTTGATCGACAGTTATCGCATGCGCTATGCGCAATGGCAGGGAACGAAATTTACTTCTTTTTATCACGGCCCCTTTCATATCATCGCCCCCTGGGAAGATCGCGGTCAAAGCCGTCCGGACAAGCATGCATTGGTTTTGGACCCCGGTCTGGTCTTCGGCACCGGCACCCATCCCACCACCCGTGATTGCCTTGATGCCCTCCAGCTGGCATGCCGGCGCCACTCACCCAGGAGCGCCCTGGATTTAGGTACCGGCACCGGCATATTGGCCCTGGCCGCCGCGCGTCTGGACTGCCCGTTCAATCTTGCAGTTGACCTGAATTTGCTGGCAGCCACTACAGCGGCAAGAAATGTCCGCCTTAACAACCTTGACAGACAGGTGGTCGTCGTGCAGGGATATGCTGAAGACTTTATGGATTACCCGGCAGACCTGCTGATGGCCAATGTCCATTATGCGGTCATGCAAAAGCTGATTCAATCAGAGGGTTTCAGAACTAAAAAATGCTTTGTCCTTTCCGGCCTGATGCGCAGCGAAGCCAAACAAGTAAAAACTGAAATCGAGCGCTTACCGGCTAAAATATTAAAAAGCTGGACTCATGAAGGAATCTGGCATACATTTTATGGTGAATTTCACTGATTGAAAATTAGGGCCCTTTTCACCACCACAGCACGAAAAAATACAAACACGAAAAGCTTAATTCATTTTTGTGCTTTCCTGATTTCGTGTTTTCGTGGTTGCTTTCTAAATTGGAGCTGAATTTTTCAGTTAAAAAGAAATTCCTCTTGAAAGGTCCAAGATGCTCATCACATGCTGGGGATCGCGGGGTTCCATCCCGGTTTCAGGCAAATCGTATCTGAAATACGGTGGTGATACTACCAGTTTGGAGATTCGAACCAAAAGCGGTGATATCATTGCGGTTGATGCGGGTACCGGAATTCGCAGATTCGGAAAAAAACTTGTTGAAGAAAAAGCGCTCGATATCAATTTTCTTTTCACCCACGCCCATTGGGACCATCTAATGGGATTTCCGTTCTTCAAACCCCTTTACGCTGAAAATGCTCATCTTTTGATGCACGGCTGTCCGTATCACAGCCAGTTCGTGGAAACTATTTTATCAACGGTTATGGCCCCCCCCAATTTTCCGGTTAAATATGCTGACGTCAAAGCAAAAATGACTTATGAAAAAGCCTGCCCTCAGGAATTTACCATCGGTTCGGTATCCGTCACTTCCATACCCATTAGTCACCCGAACGGCGGCAGCGGATATAAATTTATTGAAGACGGCAAAACCTTTGTTTTTTTGACCGACAATGAATTGGGGTATCGTCATGCCGGCGGGCGACCGTTCAAAGATTATGTGGAATTTGCCGCCAATGCCGATCTTTTAATCCACGACAGTGAATATACACCGGAAGAATACCGAACATTTATTGAATGGGGCCATTCGGAATACACCGAGGTACTTAAATTGGCCCAGCAGGCAGACGTCAAAAAATTGGGATTGTTCCATATAAACCAGGAACGCACCGATGACCAGATGGATAAGATGGTCAGCACCTGCCAGCAGCACCTCGATAAAAGTGGCTTTCAAATCGAGTGTGTCGGTGTGGCCACCGATATGACATTCAATCTTTAGCTCAACCTTGTCAGGGGGCGCTAAAAATCCGATTGCGTGCTTCATTTTTCGAATTTAATTGCTTCGATGTGCTTGAGGCGTCGTGAAAAATCATATTTGAATTTATTAAAAATTGAGTATAATAACGGATAATAATGGATGATTTGATTAAAAGGGCAGCGGCCGATCTGGCTCGGGCCAACAGGGCGACCGCCTTGACCGGAGCGGGCGCCTCAATTGAAAGCAAGATTCCACCCTTTAGAGGAAAGGGCGGGCTGTGGGAAAAAATGGATCCCATGGAAGTGGCCCACATTGACGCTTTTATGCGAGATCCGGCCAAAGTCTGGAAGCTATTGATCAAAGACATGAAAGACGTGATCGACCAGGCGCAGCCCAATGACTGCCACAAAGGCCTGGCCCGGCTGGAGGCGCTGGGAAAATTGCAAACGGTCATCACGCAGAATATTGACGGGTTGCATCAAATGGCCGGCAACACAGACGTGATCGAATTTCACGG
>JASFGH010000528.1:0-3232 GCA_050123865.1 Desulfobacterales bacterium
GCAGCCGGATCCGGGTGGTTAAATGGGAGGCCGAAGGTCTATACATCCCGATGGCCTGCCAGCAATGCCAGGATGCGCCCTGTTTGAATGTGTGCCCGGTTAAGGCGATATCACGCAATGAGGGATTGGAAAAGGTCGTCATTGATTATGATGTCTGCATTGGATGCCGTTCCTGTGTGAGCGCATGCCCTTTTGGTGCCATGGTGTTTAATCCAATTGACAGAAGGGTTTTCAAGTGCGACCTCTGTGATGGCGATCCGCAGTGTGTCCGATTCTGTGAGGAAAAGGCCGTGGATTTTGTCGAGGCTGATAAAGTGAACAGCTCCAAGCGGCGTCAGGCAGCCGAACGGGTGTCTACGGCCAGCAAAGAGGCTGCCGCTTTGCAAGAATAGCAATTACAACTTAATATTCATTACTCTTTTGATTACAGAGGCCCCTGGCACAATCAGGGGCCTCTATTTTTTTCAGTGAAGATAAAATGACATCCCCTGATTCAGCCTATAGCGCTCCCAAAAAAATGGCCATCATGACTAGCTATTTCAAAGGAGAGACATACGGGCTGCTGGGCCCTCAGATGGCGGCCACCCTCATCGAAGAATTCAGCGGCTGTGAATGTATCGTGATCGCCGTCAGTCGGGAAGATGATCGAATAACCCTCAAAAAGGCTCTGGCCGGTTATTTTGGAGCCCACAGACCGGTCATCGGCTTTTCCGCTTTGAGCGGTCGCGAAGATTTATTTTCTCTGGCAGCCGAGCTTAGGGCCGAAGGGGTGACAACAATTCTGGCCGGGCCGCAGGTAAACGTTGATTTTATCGGCGAAAAAGGCTGGCAGGAACACCCCCATCGTTTTAAGGGCTTAAGGAAGTCCTTTAGCTATGCGCTGCAGGGGCCGGCGGAGCAGTTGATCCCGCTGCTCAACCATCTAGACATAAGTGACATATCTTCCACCCCCGGTTTATTGATCGCCGAAGCAGATGGCACGGTCAGGCAAAATGCGCCGAAAGCCTGGGATCCCAGGCATCTGGGAAAAGTCCGCTGGGATAATATTTACCGCCTTGCGAGAGACGGGCTAACACCCTTAACCATCAGGACAGGCCAGGTTTTGCAGCACATTGGCTGCCCCTATGCAGCCCGCACCGCCGAACCTCGCATCGACTATCCGGCTTCTGTCAGCGTCGGGCAAGCAAAAACGATTAAAATTCGCCTGCGGGGGTGCAGTTTTTGTGATGTGGCGGTGGACAAAGGATTTCACGGCAAGCTGGACACTGAAACGGTGATTCAGCAAATCCTTTGTTTGCCGGAATCCCCGGATGGCAGAAAGATACCCTTTGAGCTCATCAATGAATATCCGCTGCCGATTCTGCTTGATTTGTTCGAAGCGGCCCATTCGCGCAAAATCGGACTAGCCCAAATCAATCTCACCTTAAGAGCCGATGGACTTATTTCCGGAATTCAACATATTAAATCGTTGCTGGCGCTTGCCGCCCGTCGCGGCATTTTTATATTGCTCGGTTCAATCGGGTTTGAATCATTTGATGACCGCATCTTGCGAAATCTGAACAAGGGACTGAGTGTTGCCCAAAACCTGCAGGCCATTCGCCTGATGCGGGATCTCAAAGCAGAATTTGGAGACACGTTTGGATATTCAAGCAGGGAAGGGGCCAAACACGGATTTATCCACCCCACCGCCTGGGATACTGAAGAGACCGCAGCGGAAAATCAAAAAACAATCTCCCTCTATGGCCTGCAAAACGATATCCTGCCTCCCCACAGCACTCCCCTTGTCATCCATCACGCCTCTGCATTGGGCGATTGGATCCGGGAAATCGAACAACGAGAAGGCCTCCAGTGGCCCCGATACGGGTCCGTTATCGGTTGGTGGGACACACCGCTTCGAAATTGAACGCAATTGCTCAAACCCATTGAAAGCGAGAAGGGTTGGCGGCTAAATTATCTCTCTTGAAAGCTATGCTTGATGAATTTATTTGAAAATCCCGTTTAAAGTTGTTATCGAAAAAGTCGAACGGTTGGGTGGGAGTGGAAAAGATAGCAGAGAACACCAAACTTCGTTTGGGATATAGATCCGAATAAGAAGGGGACATTGCATGAAAAACAAGTATGACGCGGTTATTATCGGCGCGGGGGTTATCGGGTGTTGCATGGCCTTTGAACTGACTAAACTGGGCTACAGGACGCTGAATGTCGATAAGCTCGCTGATGCCGGCATGGGTTCCACGAGTGGTTCCTGCGCCATAATCCGTTTCCACTACTCCACGACCGAAGGCGTGGCGCTGGCACGAGAAGGCTATTTCTATTGGCTGGATTGGCCCAAATACCTCGAAGTTAGAGATCCCGACGGCATGGCCACGTATCGCAATACCGGGGCGCTGGTGTTCAAGACCCCGATTAACGGGAACCTCAGACGGGTGAAAGCGGCTCTTGATGAATTTGGCGTTGGGTATTTAGACCTGCAGCCCGAGGAGATCGGGCGCTACCTGCCAAATGTGAATCTGGCCAGTTACTTTCCTCAAAAATGGGTCGATGACCCCCAATTCGGCGAATCCACCGCAGAAAGGATCCCCGGTGCCCTCTGGATCCCTGAGTCCGGATATATCTCAGATCCTAAGCTGTCGACCCATAATGTCATGGTAGCAGCAAAGGCCAAAGGGGCCGACTTTCTTTACAATGTGGAAGTTACTGGCGTATTAAAGAAGCAGGGGTATACGGCCGGTGTCAAACTGAATGATGGCAGTAAAATTGAAGCACCGGTTGTCGTGAATGTCGCCGGGCCGCATTCTTATATGATCAATCAAATGGCCGGGGTCGAAGATTCGATGAAGATCAAAACACGGCCGATGAAGCAGGAAGTGGCACACGTACCTGCACCTGAAGGCATCAACTGGGAAAGGGACGGTGTCATTACATCCGATGGCGACATCGGTTGTTACTCACGACCGGAGGTCGGCAATAATTTTCTGATCGGCAGCGAAGATCCCGAATGTGATCCCCGGCTGTGGGTGGACAATCCGGACGATTACGACACCAATTTCACCGACCAGTTCAAGTGCATGGTCATGCGCGAAGGCATGCGGATTAACGATTTGACCGTCCCCAACCAGTACAAGGGTGTGGTCGAACTCTATGATTGCAGCGATGACTGGCTTCCGATTTACGACAAGTCCGACCTGCCCGGATTTTATCTGGCTATCGGCACCAGCGGCAATCAATACAA
>JASFGH010000529.1:0-3219 GCA_050123865.1 Desulfobacterales bacterium
CAATCCGTATATCTTTCCAGTGTCTGCTTGATGTATTCGTTTTCATCGATCGGCATGTTCGGCTCCTTGGGGTCCCATCTGATAAGCAATTGAGCTGGGCACCAAATAGGGCTGAGGACAATATTGGCGTCCGCTCACTTAATCCTATCATAGGATTCTTGTCAATCCCAATCAAAAACAATCAAAGCACCGCGAACAAATCCGATCACTGCCAAAAAACCGCCGGCCGACAAAAATTTCAACCCCTTTTGTCCGTATCCGACAAACCCAGGTGATATCGTTTAGGCAGTTTGAATACCAAATCACCGTCAAACAGCCCTGAAAGGAAACAACATGCAAACCCACAATAATCAGATGATTCATCGCATCTAACGAGCTCAACGGGCCCAACGGGCTAAACAGGGCAACCAATAAAATTAAACAATTTTTCAGCAATGGAGGAAAGATGGATTGTCAAAAATTGGAACAGCGCGAAGCTGCTATTATTCTGGCAAGGGCCTGGAACACTTTGAATGCATCATTGCTCGAGCCTTATGTCGCCAAAGATATTATTTTCTGGTCCCAACAGGCGCTAACCGATATGACCGGTAAGAATGCAGTGATGGCCCACCTGAAGGCTGAAATGGAAACGATCCGCAGATCGCCGCAAGAGCGGATATTTGCCGAATTGGGTGAAACCAAGCCTTACCCGCTGGCGCCCGACGACCCCGAGCCCTGTGTCGTCCTGGCCCGTGGTGATCGTAACAATATCAGGGCGCTGGCCCTGCTGAAACTGGATTGTGGCAAGATTAACAGCATTGGCATTTGTTCAGATGCACCGCATCCGTCGACAGCCAAACGAACGGGTGAATATCCGTATTAAATGGGTTCCGGGTTCAATGGTTCAGAAGTTCAGAAGTTCAGAAGTTCACGGATGGAGTAAAAAGCAAACCCCGCCTTTATGGATGTGAGTCGCACTTTTGGCCTTGACAGAATAGTGACCGAATTCATCAGGCATCATCCGGGCACACACTGGACCACCGGCTGACCCGTAAACAGCTGTCACGGCGCTCATCTTGCTGCCGACGATCCTGGCCGCTCCTGCGTTCGGGGCCCCCGCCGTCAAAATAATCTGAGTCATAAACAGCCCGTCTGTCGTCTCCGCTTCGACGATCGACGTAAGGGTCAGCTGCTCTTTTATCGGATGTGTACATAATACCTCCCAGGTTTTAACTGTTATAAGTTAACCACCAAAGGTCAAAAAGCAATGCAGTGTTTAACAGAGTGATTCACAGGTATTTAATTATGTAACTTTACCGGACTTTATTTGTATTTTGACTCAATTTACGATACGGATGTCTCAGGCTTCCTGTAAGCGCCTAATAACCCATGCTATGGATACCGGTATGAGTCGCCCAATTCAATGACTGAACACTCCGGCTGCTGGCCTCTTGCCTCTTGCTGCTGGCTACTGTTCAGATGCCAGCGGCAAGCGACCAGAAGCCAACCGGTAACCCTTGAACCCAGAACCTCTGAACCCTAAGGAGGAAATGAATATGCCCGACGCAACGAAGATTGTAGATGGTTTTCGTTTCATGCCCCCGTCCTTGAGTGCCTGGATCGGCAAAGACATCCCGGATCAGCCGTATAGCGGAGAAATTCCCTGGAAACCGCTTGGCAGGCCACTCGAAGAAACCGCTTTTACCCTCGTCACCACCGCCGGCATCAGCATGAAATCCGATCCGCCCTTTGATCTGGAGCGCGAAAAAAGAGAGCCTGCCTGGGGGGACCCGAGCTTCCGCAAGATTCCGCGCACCGCAACAGAAAGCGATATCGAGGTCAGCCACCTGCACATCAACACCGGCTATATCAAGGAAGATATAAATGTGATGCTTCCGTTGACGCGATTTGCCGAGTTTGAAAAAGAGGGGGTCATCGGCAGCCTGGCACCCACCTGTTACTCCTTTTACGGTTTCCAGTTGGATGCCACCGCATTGCTGTCTGAAAGTGCTCCCCGGATGGCCGATCAGATGCGCCAGGAAAATGTGGAGGCCGTTTTGCTCACACCGGCCTGACCGTACTGCTGCCGGTCCGTGGGACAGGTCGCACATTATCTGGAATCGCAGGGATTTGCCACCGTAACCTTGACGATGACGCCTGAGTTTCACAGGGAAGTGGGTATTCCGCGGGTGGCGGCAATCGAACACCCTTATGGCCGCCCGGTGGGACAGGTAAACGATCGAGAGGGCCAGAGGGAAGTGCTCTTAGCAGCCCTGTCGGTTTTTGAAAAAGCAAAAGAGCCCGGGCAGGTGTTTAATCTGCCGTTCACCTGGCCTGAAGAGCCCAAACATACCGATTGGCAACCACCGGAAATATCACCGATTATCAAATTGCATCTGGATGAGATTAAGGCACTGGGGGCGAAGCTCCGCAAAAAGCATTCTTAAAACAGAGGGTGAAAATTAATGCGATAAAAAGATTTTAGTTCTGCATACGTGAGTGATATTTCCAAATACGACGATAATTTGCATAACCGGCTGTTATTAAATTATAATAAGAACTTCGCATTCATTTTCATGCAGGATTTAGGTAAGAATCTACTCAGCGAGCAGCCAGCTATAGGCGCTGCTGAATCCCCGCAGGGAAAATGTGGGCTGCCGGGTAAGATCCGGCGCCGCATCGAAATCAACCTGAATGCGCAACCCGCGTCGCATGGTTCGGATGAGCTCGCCGTTTTTTTCCACTTCACCAGTCAGGCAGTTGCCGTTGCAGCCCTTTACGCCCGAGCGCAGGACTAAATTATCCACCCTGTCGATCCGGTATGAAAAATAATCAGATACGATCGTACGATCCGATTTTAAGGTCAGCTCAAATCGGTCCGTGCCGGGGACAGTTGCTGTCAGCCACAACGAGCTGTTGCCGTTCCCGGCATAAGTGCCGATTCTTTTACGATTCGCGTTGGTTGCCGGATCCGGTTCTTCGATTCCCACCCAGTCGGCGAATTTAATTTCCTCTGCCGGGCCGGTGGCGGCGAATACCAATAACAATAGAATTATGACGAACCCTGTATGAAGCGGCGCTTTCATCAAACTATCCTTTCATTATGCGAACAGATCTGTCCTATTTTAAAGGGGCCGGGCGCGTATTGCAAGCAAGAAAATACCTATTAAAGACTCGACAGTGCGCAAAAAAATAAAATCAGACCTGATCAACGCGTAGAATATAGCATGCGGGTCTGTT
>JASFGH010000530.1:0-3218 GCA_050123865.1 Desulfobacterales bacterium
ATAATAAATGCACTTAAAAATCTTTGGTTTTTTAGAACTTGAATCAATATCATATTTTCTCCTTCCAGAAATCCGGTATGATCGGAATTGCCTCAAAATGCTCAAAGTTCATTATAACAATTCAAAGAACCTTAATCATAAAAAAGCAGAAGTCAAAAAAAATTAGTATTTGTATTACTTCAACCAAACCTAAGGATTTTATGAGAAAGGTAGCAAAAAGAAATTCATAAACTTGTTACCAAAGTTTTGGGCACTTTCCACCAAAAACGTATCAATTAAAAATTGTATATTCGGTATGCGAACCCGCACTTTTGCTGTATTGTTGATGTCGGCTATGAATAAACAAACTTCAATTATTTCAAATTTCGTTCAGTAATCCAACCGATTTTAGATTTCGAAATTGAAGATTCCGCCTTGGACATACCGCTATCTGATGATCCAGATTGTTGTCCGGCTTCGTGATTGAGTCTATCTTTTAGTTCTTACTTTCAAATTAATACCTCTATCTTGAATTGACCAAACCTATATTTATATTTAGATGCAGTTTGGAGGTTCCGGAGCGAAACATTCGTGATACCGTCGAGTTGTTTTCCATCACCGCGAGGTGGGATTTCGTGTCGATAGATAACACTTATTTATGTTTTCCCTAATTCATGCCGATATCTATTTGATACGCCATGGCTTGTGGGTGTGTGGAATTTTGACACCGGCACTTTGGTTTTTACGATTAAAAATTGGCCAAATTATATAAAATATCTTTTATTTGATATATTTGTAACGGAAGCGGCGGCATAGAAGGGAAGCTATTTGTGAGATTACTGACGCGATCGGATTTTGACGGCTCTGTGTGTACGGCGATTTTAGAGGAGCTGGGGCTTGTCGATGACATCCTCTATGTGCATCCCAAGGATTTACAGGATAATAAAATTTCCGTCACCGAAAATGATATTCTGGCAAATGTGCCCTATGTAAACGGCTGCGGACTCTGGTTTGATCATCACTCCAGTGAGCATGAGCGTTTGCAACTTGAAGGCAGGTTTAAAGGCGCCAGCAAAAAAGGGCCCAGCGCAGCGCAGGTGGTTTACGATTACTACAAACGCAATAAAGAATATGCCAATAAATTAGCCAAATTTAAAGAGCTGATTGAAATTGCCGGCAAAGCCGATTCGGCCAAATTTACCAGAGAGGAAATTCTTCATCCGGAGGGATGGACGATGCTGGCATTCATTTCCGACCCGCGCACCGGCCTGGGTTATAAACGCAACTTTACCATCAGTAATTTTGAACTTATGAAAAAATTGCCCCGCTTGCTGCGCACACAAAAAATTGATGACATCTTAAAACTTTCCGATTTTCAGGAACGGGTAGAACTGTATCAGCAAGAAAATAAAAAATACGAGCAGCTGATCACGCAAACTGCCAGAATCGAAGGAGATGCCATCATTCTTGACTTCCGTAATTGCCAGTTCCTTCCGGTTGGCAACCGCTTCTTAGAATATGTGCTGTATCCCGAGCAGAATATTTCCATGCGTATTGCAGACGGCAGGAACAAGGAGTTTGCGATGATTTCGGTCGGGCATAGCATCATCAACCCGACGTCATCTGTCGACGTGGGATCTTTAACTCTCAAATATGGCGGCGGCGGTCATAAACGGGTTGGCACCTGTCAGGTTTCATACGTTGATGCCGATCGGGTTGCCGGCGAAATGCTTTCCATAATTATCGCTTCTGCGTAAGCTTCAATGATTTTTATTGGTTTATGAATGGGCTCAATGGGCAAACGGGCCAACGGCCTCAACCAATGATAATTAGCACCCACCAGCCTTATTTCCTTCCATATCCGGGCTTTTTTTACAAAGCCCGGCAATCCGATATTTTTGTTATTCTTGATACCGTGCAATTTCCGCAGGGTACAACCTGGATCAGCCGTAACCGTCTAAAAAATGATCAGGGCACCCTATGGCTGACCGTTCCGGTCTGGAAAAAGGGCCAGGGCCTGCAACGTATCTGTGATGTCAGAATATGCCATGCGTTTCGCTGGGTCACCAAGCACCTGGCCAGCTTAAAATCAGCTTATGCCCGGGCACCTTATGTTGCCGACCATTTAGCATTTATCGAAGATACCTATCAGGCGCGTTTCGAAAAACTCATTGATCTGAACATGACCTTTATCCATTACCTATTCCGGCAGCTCCATATTGGTGCGGAGGTTAAATTACTGTCGGAACTCGGCATCCGAACAACCGGCACTCAATTGCTAGTTGACATCTGTTATCAACTGGGGGCTTCCATCTATCTGGCTCAAGCGCCGGCCGCCAGATATCTGGATAGCACACTATTTCAAAAAGCAGGCCTTCAGATTCAGTTCATAAAACCACCTGCCTGGGTTTATCCACAGCTGTGGGGCCCGTTTATTGGCAATCTGTCGGTTTTGGATTTACTGTTCAACTGTGGCCCCAAGGCACAGGACATACTTTGAAATTGATCGTTTGTGTGTTTGTTGAATTTATGGGGTGCTGAATGCCCTCAGGAAGTCCGGCAGGAATGTTTCCATCCCGGGGTGGGGCGGTGGCTGTTTGGGGACCAGACCGGGCGTGTAACCCTTTTTCTCAAACGGCTCCAAAAAATGCTTATTTCGGCTAATCACATGAACCGGAACCGACCAGGTGCTGTCGGACCCGGTTATCTGCACATTGGGCTGGTGATCTCCCATGATGATAATCAGCGTATCATCATCCACATACTGCTCGATAAAGTTTGCAATAACAGTCATCTCGTAAATAATTGCTGAAACGTAAGCTTCGGCTGCATTTATTAAATCCGGCCAGATCACCGGAAAGGTTACGGTTTCTTTTTGATGATAGATACTGCCAGTGCCAATTTGTGACCAGTCTTTCAGGTATGGCGGTTGATGGTTGAAGGGGGCATGGCTGCTGATGAGGACGAACTCGATAAATAACGGCTGCTTGCGGGGCAGGATTTCCTGTCGATAAATATATTCAAGAACGTATTGATCGGGCATCGGTGACCAGCCAAATCGGGGCCCCCGGTATTGAAAATCCCGTGCGTAATAATGTTTTTGATAACCAAAAAATTTACCCTGGGGCCAGGGTAATTCATTGGCCGGCATAACGCTGATGGTGCGGTATCCGGCCTGCTTGAATATGGGCGCTATGGTAACGGCTTCTGATGTAATCAGCAGGTCATAAACCAGTTGG
>JASFGH010000531.1:0-3211 GCA_050123865.1 Desulfobacterales bacterium
CGTGCCCTTCAAAGAAGTTGATATGCGCGAGGACCTGGGGGTTACCCCGGCTCCGAAATTGACCGCTGGCGCGCTGAGCGCCGTGCCGATTGTCGTCGGGCTCTGGCCGGTGCTGCTGACCGGCATCTATGCCATGTCAAAGCGCAAAGAAAAAATCGTGACGGAGGAAATGAACCTGGCCGTTGCAGCAGCAGTTGAGCAAGCCAACGCCGAGGCCAATGCCAAAAAGAAGGCAGAAATCGAGGCGCTTAATAAAATGAAGAAAAAAGAGATTGATAATGCGGTCAAAAAGGCGCTTGAAGAGGCGGCCAAGCCCAAAGCAGAAGACGAAGGCGATGCGCAGCCTGAAAAAGCAGATAAGAAGCCAAGTGAGGAGGGTTCCTGATGTCTGATGATGCCGCAACAACCGGCAAGCCTTTGTTTACGCCGTTTAATGTGATTGCCGGAATTATTGTTGTCCTGGGACTAATTGTTACTGTGATACGGTTTACCATCGGTCTGGATGCGGTCACCAATTTGTCCGACTACAATCCCTGGGGAATATGGATCGGTTTTGATCTGCTGGTGGGTGTGGCCCTGGCCGCCGGCGGCTACGTTACCTCGGCGGCGGTTTACCTTTTCGGCATGAAAAAATACCATTCGGCCGTGCGCCCGGCTATTCTGACCGGTTTTCTGGGATATGCCCTGGTCGTAATTGCGCTCCACTACGACGTGGGCCGACCCTGGCGGCTGCCATATCCGTTTATCATACAGCAGGGAACTACCTCGCTGTTGTTTGAAGTGGCGGCATGTGTGGCGCTTTACCTCACGGTGCTGTTTATTGAATTCTCGCCGGCAGCCATGGAATGGCTGGGCCTGAAAAGGGCCCGTAAAATAGTGGTTCGGCTGACGCTCCTTTTGACCATTTTTGGTGTTATTCTGTCGACCCTGCACCAATCTTCGTTGGGTGCTTTGTTTTTGATCGCACCGGCCAAACTTCATCCACTATGGTATTCACCCTATTTGCCGGTATATTTCTTTATATCCAGTATCATTGCCGGACTGTCGATGGTGATTTTCGAAAGCACGCTGTCGCAGCGCTATTTTGCCGATAAGATAGACGAGGCCCATTCAAAGGAAAAGGATACCATTGCGCTCGGTTTCGGCAAAGCCGCCTCCATGGTGCTGGCCGGATATTTTATTATCAAAGTCATCGGCATCTCGGAAGGCAATAGCTGGCATTTGCTGGCAACCAGCTTTGGGCTCTGGTTTCTGGTCGAACTGCTGGGATTTGTGGCGCTACCCTGTTTTCTGTATGCCGTCGGCGTGCGTGAAAAAAACATAAAGCTCATTAAGTGGACGGCGGCCTGGACCGTTCTGGGTCTGGTGGTCAACCGCTTAAATATCTCTCTGATAGCGTTTAACTGGCATCTGCCGGCCAGCGAACGCTATTTTCCGCATTGGATGGAAATCGTTATTACGGTTTTTCTGGTGACCATAGGCATTCTGGCTTTCCGGTTTATCGTTACCCGGATGCCGATATTATATTCGCACCCGGACTATGAAGACCACTAAGTCTTTTTGAGGGAAAATTATGGATGGAGCGATTCACACATTGCAAGAATACATGTTTCACACCGAAAGCATCACCTACATATTAATCGTTGCCGCACTGCTGGGGTTTACCTTTTTCTATTTGTTTCTGAGCCAGCGGGATGACGATGAAGAATAAAACCGATCTCGAAAACGCGCCTAAGTGCCCATGGCTGCGTTGTCTTGCGAATTGCAATACTCACGTACTCCGTGTACGCTCCGTTTTCAATTCGTGGGACGCCTTGCCATGAACCCTTATTCACATTTTTGAGATCGGTTTTACAAAAGTTTGGTAGTGTTAAAAAATTTTTTAAATTAGGTGGGTATTCGATGGATAAAGGAGTCAGGCATGTATGAGTTTTTAACCGGCCCGATGGTATGGATATCATTCGGTATATTTTTTATCGGTCTAATTGTACGCGGCGTTCGCTACATCAGAGGCCTTGACTGGAAGCTTGACCGCGTCACATACAGAGAGAATGTATCCTATGGTGTCAAAGGTGCCATACGGTCTATTTTATTCTGGATTTTTCCATACGGGACCCGCAGCTGGCGCAAAAATCCCTGGTTTACCTTATGGGTTTTTCTGATGCATTTCGGCCTGCTGATTACGCCGATCTTTTTGCTGGGACATAATGTTTTGTTAAAGGAACGCCTGGGCATCAGCCTGTGGACGCTGCCCGAGGCCGTGGCCGATGCGATGACCGTTATTGTGATCGTGTCGGTTGTTTTTTTGATCCTGCGCCGGATCGCGTTGCCCGAGGTTCGCATTATCACTAACTGGTATGATTACCTGTTGTTGCTGATTGCCGTTTCACCTTTTTTGACTGGCTTTTTAGCCTATCACCTGGCGCCGAATTATTATTTTTGGTTGATGGCCCATATTATTTGTGGCCATATTTTACTGATTGCCATACCGTTGACCAAACTATCCCATTTCCTGCTTTTCTTCATGACCCGGGCCCAGCTCGGCATGGATTACGGCATCAAACGCGGCGGCATGAAAGGCAAGGGTATGGCCTGGTAAAATTTCACTTCGTGAAATTTTAATTTTAGTAAAAAATAGATCTGGATTATTGGGCTTAAAACGGAAATATTGATTTTAACGCCATTATTCCAATATTCCATTTTTCCACCATTCCTGTTATGTATGGCTTTGTAACCAAAGGAACCATCACCATTTCATAAATAACTTGTGAGGATACAGAACAATGCCAGAAGGAACACTTTGCAATAAACAGCCCGTCAATACCAAAGAGCAACTTCAGGCCCTGCTGGCCGATAAAAGCGGGAAGGAATACTACGCGCAGATGAATGATCTGGATGTGGACCGCAAAGCGCTATGGGGGACCATCCAAAAGAGTTTGAAGTCACGAACCAAAACATGGCTGGAAATTTGCTCACACTGTGGCCTGTGCGCTGAAAGTTGC
Source organism: Desulfobacterales bacterium (assembly GCA_050123865.1). Classification (GTDB taxonomy): domain Bacteria; phylum Desulfobacterota; class Desulfobacteria; order Desulfobacterales; family JAHEIW01; genus JAHEIW01. Next base: position 3,003 of record JASFGH010000531.1, read on the forward strand.
TTTTACTATCTGGCCAACAATCGGGACCCCAAGCAGGTGCCCTCTTACAAAATTCAAGAAACCTTAGGTATATTGATTGCCTGCAAAGGAGACGTCGACAACGCTTTTATGCAAAAATGCATGGACTGGGCCTATTCCAAGTGCACCTGCTGCACGCGCTGCGGGGTGTATTGCCCTTTCGGGATTGACACCGGCATTATGTTCAGCTA
>JASFGH010000532.1:0-3207 GCA_050123865.1 Desulfobacterales bacterium
TGGCTTCTTGTGAAATCCGGCCAGGGCCAGTGAGCCCTGATCTGTGTGTAGGGCAAAGGTGCGCGGGCGGTCAAACAGATGGATCCCGGGATGTTGCGCCCGGTGGCCGTGGGGAATTGCCGAGCGCTCATGATTGCCGGGCACCAGATAAACCGGCACATCGGCTTCGGCCACCTGCTTGAGTGGGTCAAATGCCATTTCGACCAGGCGCGGCGGGACCTTGCTGCGATACAGCACGTCGCCGCCGTGGACGACAGCATCTAATTCGCCATTTAACGCCGGCTTCAGGGCGCGATCAAAATTGGCGAAAAACTCCGGGCCTCTGCGGCGTCGCTGGATGCGCGGGCGGAAGGGCAGGTCGAATCCCAGGTGGGTGTCGGCGATCAGCAAGATACGGATTATACCCATGGCAATAACCTGGCCAGCTGGCGACGACTCAGAATCGCATTCGGGCTTAGACGAAGTTCAACATTACGGTCATCGCCCACCAACCGCCGTAATTCAGTGGTGACTACCCTCAGACGCTCGTAAGTGGTGACATCAAAAATTTTCTGACGTTCCAGGATGAGTTTGGCATAACCCGCCGACAGGGGTGTTGTTTTTCCGGTGGGCAGTTCTTGCCGCGACCTAATAGCACCGTTTTCAAACAGCAGAACATGTTTGTGCTGATCTTCTGCGTAGCGGCTCGTCCAGGCCAGCGATGATTCACTCAGCATGCACAACCAGCGGGCGCGGCGAATCAAATGTGCGCCACGCATGATGGTATGTTCGAGGCCGCGGACCACGGCTTCCGGCGTCCAGCTTGGTTCTTCTTCAGGTTCCTCAGTCGTCGCATCCAGTGCTTCTTCATCAGTTTCTTGCGCCGCTACTAATTTGGCTTCTGCAATGGCTTTGAGTCTTTCTCCCCAGAGTTTACGGCCCAGCCCGGCGATAACACGAAGCACAGAAGGCGTTGTTAAACGCACCCGATGGTTGTGCTCAAATAAGGCCAGGCCTTCTGACAGGCAATCCGGCTCCGGGGCATAGGTTTGGGGCACCCCCAGCATGGCATACCCGCACTGGAGCAAATTATCAGAGCCTTGGCCCCGATCTTTATGCCAGTTGGCAAAAGCATGCAAGGCTGCGGTTGTGAGACCTTTGGGCAGCGGGCCGATGCAATAGGTGGCATCAGGTTGAGGGTTGTATTTATTCAGATTGCAGGACCCGAAAATAAGGGTGCGCTGACCGGTTTGAAGGGCGATATTATAAGGTGGACTGTGACGTTTGATTTCATCGGATTCCAGCGCGGCGGCTTCCAAAGCCGAAACTGTTCGGGTCACCTCCAGGTCGGCAGCCTGGCTGAGCATTTCGAGGGTATGCTCCCCGTGAGGGCTTTTTTGCCGGAAATAACTGTTGACCCTTTGTTTGAGAGAAGTGGCTTTGCCGATGTACAGCAAATCGCCGTTGGAGCGCAACATGCGATAAATGCCGGGTTTGTCCGGCAGATTGAGACGAATGTCAGGCTGCATGGGATAATCCCGGCCGGTTCGCGTTTGCGGGGTCGTGTCTTTCAACCAGCGGTTGAGTTGATCTAAATTCTCAACGCCATGATCGTTGGCCAGTTGGCGTACAATATGCTGCCAGATCACGGCGGTGGCAACGGCATGAGCACCGCTGCGGCGCTGCTGAGGGACCGAGTGCCCAAAATAACCGGCCACCGCCCGCAGCCCTCTGCGCGGCAACCCGGGCAGCAGCCGTTTGGCGATTTCGTGGGTACAGATGATATCAAACGGAAAAACTTCCAGTTGTTTGGCATGGGCGTGAAGGTGCTCGAGGAACGCTTTTTCAAAATGGGCATAATGAATGATGATGGGGCATTTCTCCATCAGATCGAGATCTGTGACGCGCTTGGCGGTTCGGCTGAGTTTCAGCCAGATGTCGGTGGCAGGAAGGGCCCCTTCAACGTTCGCTTGAGTAATGCCGGTGACGCGTTGCACCGCCGGGGGGATGTCGACCTCGGCCGGCAGAGCTACAAGATAGGCTTCTGCGGTCAAGGTCTCCGGCTCGAGTGTTGTGGCGGCACAGGTCTGGACCCAGCCGATTTCAAGCAGGTGCCCTTTTTGCGGGTTGGCGCCGGTGGCCTGGCAGTCTAGTGTTAATACTTCTAAGTCGTTGAGGTTCATTTTTATTCTAATGCTTCCTAATAATCTCCGGGCTATTTGCTCCTGGCTGCTGGTCACTGGCTACCGGCTGAAGATTAGATCAGACAAAACAGAGTTTAACGAATTCTGATAATAATTCAATGGTTGAATATGGCCATTTAATAAATATAATTTGTCTTAATAATCTCAACCTGTTAATAATTAAGCTTTGCATGAAAAGTAATGAGAAATGTATATTATCGCTAACGGCAGTATGTTAAGACAGCTATCGTCGATATATTGGCTGCCGAGTAAGATAAAAGGATAATGGTCATTTTATCTCATTACTTTTCACGCTGCAGGCGAACCAGAGACTTTCAGCTGCTTCGTTACCTGCCCGCCATCGCGAGCCGCTCAGGCGAGGCGGGCGGGTTAAGTACAAAGCATCCCGCTTTTAGCGGGATAGCTTCGCCCTGAAGTGCCTTGCATATGAAAGCCTCTGACTCATGCAAAGCTCAATTAAGTAGGAAACCGATGGACTCTGCTTTTCACAACGCCTTATCAGATTTGAAAGAGGGTATCCCGCGCTTGGCGCAACTGCTGCAATGCGGCCAGGCATCTGAGATTGCCTCCTGGCGTCACATCGTTGAGGCCAAATTGATTCCCCGGTTTTCAACCGATTATCCGATTGTGGCGGCCATTTGCGGCGGCGGCTCTTCGGGAAAATCCACGCTGTTCAACTCTCTGGCCGGAGAGGCGCTGGCCCCCGCCGGCGGCCGGGCCGGCATGAACCGCCGGGTGCTGTTTTCGGTGCCTGAAGCCCTGGTAACCCAGAACCGGCTGGTTTCCGATCTGACCGAGCCGTTTAAGGCCGATCTGCAACCGCTGAAAGACAGCACCGAGCTCACCCGTCCCGGCAACCCGCTGTATGTGATCAACCGCACCGGGCCTCAAGATCTGGTTTTACTGGATACCCCCGATTTTGACACCGGCGCCAGAGGCGAATACACCAACCGGGACGTGACCCGCATGGCGCTGGAAGCCTCTGATATCTTTATTTATATTTTTACCAACTCCAATTACAACA
>JASFGH010000533.1:0-3187 GCA_050123865.1 Desulfobacterales bacterium
CGTTCCACTGGATTCCTTGATGAATTCCTGCACCAGAATATTGGCTTTTAGGCTCCGAAATGCCTGTATGGTGCTCTGTGCTGCCTTTTTTGTCTCAGCGAGCACAACGCCAACTCCCTGGGTTCCTTCGATCATTTTGATTACTAAAGGCGAACCACCAACAAGATCGATGAGATCATCGGTAAACTGTGTCGAGTGCGCAAAGCCGGTTACCGGCAGGCCAATGCCCTTTCGTGCCAGCAATTGCAGACTACGCAACTTGTCGCGCGATCGGCTGATGGCGACCGATCCGTTGAGACAGAAGACATCCATCATTTCGAATTGGCGCACCACCGAAGTGCCATAAAAAGTAATCGAGGCGCCGATACGAGGAACAATGGCATCAAACCCATTTAATCTCTCACCCTTGTAATGTATGGCCGGGTTATGTGACGTAATATTCATGTAGCATCGTAACGGATTGATGACATGAATCTCATGGTCTCTTTTGCCGGCGGCCTCAACTATACTTCGTGTAGAGTAAAGCTCGGGCTTGCGGGAAAGTATGCCAATTTTCATTTTATTGCCTCTTAATCATTTCAGTTCGGTATGATTTTGCTAACTTTCGTCCTGTTAAATAGGGCCAGCCCGGATTTATTAAAAATCTATTTTCCACCGCCTTGCGCCCAAGCAACATCCTGAAAAGCATTGGGTCTCTGTTTGTCAGCGTAATGTCAATCGGCCAAGACATAGCCCCCAATTTCGCTGTTGTCTGAATCACATAGCGTTTTTCAAAATGTCCACCTGAATCTTTTACCCGGCGCTGCTCCAACACTGGAGCTTCACAAAAGCATTCTATATCTTTTCGTCGCTGCAGGGGATGGATGCTGAATCTTACCATTCTTTGGCCGCCGGACTGAAACTCTTCCAGACTGAAGATATGCAAAGCTGAAGTCCGCGCCCCGGTATCGATTTTAGCTTTAATGGCAGGTATACCCAATTCCGGTAACGCGATCCATTCTTTCCAGCCTATAATAGCTGTCGGTTGAGATTTTTGCCTTTTCCTTTTCATTATTTACATAACCGTGTTCATGCGTTTTAGATCTTCCTTTTTCCCAATGACCACGATGACATCCCCGGCTTCGAGCGCTTCAGACGGCATCGGGTTGAAAACCATGTCCCCCGATAGCTTTTTGATGGCCACGATGATCACGCCGTAATCTCTTCTAAGATTGCTGTCGATCAGGTTTTTGCCGATCAGACTGGATTTATCCCCTATGGCGGCCTCTTCCATCATGAGATCAAGATGTGATCCCATCATGGCACAATCAATAAAATCCACCACCGTTGGTTTTTTAAGCATCTGCGCAATACGTCGTCCTCCAATGAGGTAAGGTGATACGACCCGGGTTGCCCCGGCGCGAAAAAGCTTGGCTTCGTTTTGCTCTTCTGAAGCTCTGGCCAGCACAAAGACATCTGCTCGGAGACTCTTGGCGGTCATCGTAATAAAAACGTTATTAGCATCGGAATTGACAGCTGTGACAATTCCTTTGGCATTCATTATCCCGGCCTGAATCAGCGCTTCTTCAGTTGTTGCGTCCATATCCAGGTAAAGGAATTTTCGGGCCTCGATCTGCTCGATTACCTGCGGGTCCTGCTCAATAACAACAAAATTTACGTTGTCCGCAGCAAGCTCATCACAAATAATGCGACCAATGCGCCCGAAGCCACAGATGATAAAATGATTTTTCAATCCGGAAACCTGCTTTTGCAATTTTATCCTCCCAAAAATTTGGACTAGCTCACCTTCTACAATGGCTCTAACCAATACACTGATCGTATATGTACCGGCAGTAATGCCGAGAATAATGATAATGACCGTTATGACGCGCCCACTCTGCGAGAGCGGTATGACCTCCGCAAAACCAACTGTGGTAATGGTGATAATCGTCATATAAAATGCTTCAAACAGCGGCATGTGCTCAACCAGATAGTAACTGCAGGTGCCAAACGATAGAATTCCGATAAGCATCAGCAGAGAATACCGCAATTTTCTATGAATTATCATGAATCCGTAATATCAATTGGTGACAAAAAATGGTTAGAACGATTTTTGTTCTTTTTAAAAAACCAGCGGCAGAACCTTTTGGCACTGCCGCTGGTACAATGAGATAGTTAATTGGCCTCGGGCTTAATTGAGGAAATCTTTTAGCGTTTTGCTTGCAACAAACCTGGGAGCTTTGGACGCTTTTATCTTAATTGACTCGCCGGTTTTGGGATTGCGACCCATTCGCGCTTTTCTTTTTGACACCTTGAAGGTACCGAATCCAGCGATAGTGATTGGCTGCCCTTTTTTCATAGCTTTGGGTATGCATGTAAAAATGGAATTAACAGCGGCCTGCGCTTCCTTTTTGGTGCTGACAACTTTGGCAACTTCAGTAATGAGGTCTGCTTTATTCATCTAATTCTCCTTTCCAAAAACGTAATTATAATGCTTTTTAAAGGGTGTTTCTGCAGAGTGGGCAATATTTTCGAGGCTTGCCCCTCCCAATCCAGTGAAAAATCACCATATGCCGTTCACCACATTTCGGACAGACGCACTCGATGGCTGTTTTCTCCGGATCTTTTAGCTCACCCTGTTCGTTTTCTACTATGCGGGACGGCCAGTCATTTTCCATTACATGCGTCTCCCAAACTTCAAGCCCCTATGATTCGTTCAAATGTTTCCTGTTTGGTTTTGCATTTGATGCAACGCCTGGCGATCGGTCTTGCTTTTAATCGCTCAATCGCAATTTCCCTGCCGCAATCTTCACATATTCCGTATTCCCCGTTTTCAATGTCTTCCAAGGATTGGCGGATTTTTTTGATCAGCATGCTTTCGCGGTCCCGGATTCGAAGAGCGGTGCTTCTGTCGGATTCAAAAGAAGCACGATCCACATAGTCGGCCATAAACACTTCGGCTTGTAACAGCTCATCGACCGTCATGCCCGCAGAATGCTTTAAATCTCTCAACCAAAGGGTCAACTGATCTCTAAAATATGCCAATTCTGTTTCTTCCATTTTGAAATCCCGTCTGTTTTTATTTGGTTAAAACCGTTATAGCCGACTACCGGTCGGCCAATTCTTGAAAAGTAGTTTTTAGTACATATCTTCATCCATTTCCGGCATCGTGGCGTGCTTTGATTTTTTTTCAGGTTTTTCGGTCACC
>JASFGH010000534.1:0-3163 GCA_050123865.1 Desulfobacterales bacterium
TCAGAAAGCATGACGCTTGTTCGGCAGATATCAGCTTCCGGTTGATCAGAACCGCTGCGGTGACCGGATGGCAACCGAGACGGGCACTCAACTGTTTTACCTGATCGGCATCCGGCTGTAATATGTTCCATTTTTTTTGCATCGACGGCCCTATAACCCATATGCGACAGCTGAACAACCCATAATTTAGCCTGTTGCTTGCTTGGGTTTTTTATTGCAAATAGGGTATATGTGGTTATTATGGATCTTGAGTCTTCACTTCGAGCCGAACGGCTGATTGGGCTATTGTCGACAGCGCTCAGCCGAGAATAATAAACAGCTTTTTGGTGTCAGCTGGATACGACCTTACGGCATCATAAGTTAGGCATACGTTGCAAACGAAACAACAGTATTACCGGGTGGACCGCAGAGAAATCGCTTTCATAAAGTTTATCTTTGAAGCGTATGACGGCATCGCCGCACTTAGAACCATTGACCCGCACGAGGGAATTATTTTGTTTTACATTGCACCGGGTTGCGAGCGGCAGTTCGAAGATATTCTGCAGGTTCTGTCAAAACAGATCATGATCCGGCCGCAAAAAGCAGTATCCGGCAACCTGTCCAATCAACATCAATAATGGAATATACCGTTTGCAGATGAATTCAAAGCGCCTTTATCTTCATACCATTGGTTGCCAGATGAATGTATACGATTCAGAGCAAATCGCCATGTTGCTGGCGACCGTCGGTTATGAACAGACCGCAGCGCTCGACGATGCGGATCTGATTATCGTCAACACCTGCACCGTTCGAGCCAAAGCCGAACAAAAAGCCTTTAGCTTTCTGGGAAGGCTGGCAAAACTGAAGCGTCACAAAAAGCGGCTGATCATCGGTGTCGGCGGTTGTGTGGCCCAGCAGGAAGGCCAGCGGATTCTGGAGCGCCTGCCTGCGATCGACCTTGTTTTCGGGACCCAAGCGATTGAGAGGCTGCCGCACCTAATCCAGCAAATCGAAGGCCGCCATTGCCGCATCGTTGATATCGATATGGTTGAGACGCCGGATATTTCGGATTCTCTTGTCGGGCACCAGGAACCCTCCCAGGTATCCAAATTTGTTACCATTATGCGCGGTTGTGATAATTACTGCGCCTATTGTGTGGTTCCCTTCGTGCGGGGCAGGGAAACAAGTCGTCAACCCGAAAGCATCATGCGTGAAATTAAGGCGTTGGTGGATAACGGGGTCAAAGAAGTTACCCTGTTGGGACAAAATGTGAATAGCTATGGGAAAAACCAGAACCTGTGCTCGTTTGCCGAGCTTCTATCCATGATAAGCGAGGTCGAAGGGCTTCTGCGTATTCGTTTTACCACCTCGCACCCAAAGGATTTGGGGACCGATCTAATCTCGGGATTCAAGGATATCAACAAGCTATGTTCGCATATTCATTTGCCGGTTCAATCCGGCTCCAACAGGATTTTAAAACGGATGAACCGCAACTACACCCGGGAGCAGTACCTTGACAAAGTAGCCGAACTACGGGATACTTGTCCACAGATAGCCATTACATCTGATATAATCGTCGGCTTTCCCGGGGAAAACAAGACCGACTTTGATCAGACATTGCAATTGGTCGAAATGGTTGAATTTGACGGGCTCTTTGCCTTTCAATACTCCGATCGGCCGCCTGCGCCTGCGGTTAAACTGCCTGATAAGATATCAACATCGATTATCAGCAACAGGCTTCAGGTTATTTTGGCCTTTCAGGATCAGTTGACCCGGAACAAAAATCAGCAATTGGTCGGATCAACCCAATGGGTTATGACCGATGGATTAAGTAAAAAAGAAGCGTCCGTTAGTCCGGCCGGCAGCGATCCATCGCTGCAATGGACCGGTCGTACATCCACCAACAAAATCGTTAATTTTTATGTGGATGAGTCTACATCAAACAGCCTGAATTTGACCGGCAAAATGGTTGGCATCCATATCGATAAGGGCTATTCCCACTCGCTGTCCGGCAGAGCGGTGAACCTCGAGCCCTCGTTGCGAGGGTTGAAAGGAGTTGAAAATTATGCTGCATAAGGTGAGTATCGCGGGTTTGACGATGGATCCAGCCTCGAACACGCCCATAATCATATTGAAATCTGAAGAAACAGATCAGGCAATTCCGATCTGGATTGGTTTGCTTGAAGCAACATCAATTGCATCGGCCCTCCAGAAGATAAAATATGAACGTCCGATGACCCACGATCTATTCAAAAATTTTAGCGATCTCTTGTCCATTTCCATCTTGAAAATCGAGGTTTGTGATCTAAAGGATAATACGTTTTTCGCAAAAATTTATTTTATTTCCAAAGATGGCAAGTTTGAAATGGATGCGCGCCCGAGTGATGCAATCGCACTGGCGCTGCGATTTGATGCGCCGATCTATGTGGCCGATGAAGTCATGCAAAAATCAAAAATCGGAGACAGTGAAGCCGAAGTCTTAGATACCAGCGAAGAAGGTAAAAAATGGGCCGATTATCTAGAAAGCCTCTCGCCGGAAGATTTCGGCAAATTTAAGGTCTAATGGTGTAATTGCGATAAATATCAGTACTTCACCCAACTGATTGAGTGAGATTTAAAACAGGATATCCGTTCTTTCAATCAGGTAGCTTTGTTATCACCGAAAGAAAATAATTAGCGAAGCGCTGCCCGTTAATGGCAGCGCTTTATTATTTTGCTATTTAGCCCGCCATTTTCATTCTGTTCGAAAATTCGAAAAAACAGGTGATTTTGCACATTTTGTCAGCACAAAAAAATTGTTCAAAACATGTTGATAACTCTCAATCTATCTAAAATTTATGGGAAAATCTTTAGGTTTGATAAGCTGCTAAAATGAAACGATATTATACTTCATAGGCTTTAAATTCTTAATATTTCAGACAGATGCATAGTGTTGATAACTCCGGCCGGTTCACTTTGATAAAACGCGATAATTCGATTTGACAGAAACGCCGACTTGGCCAAATATAGCTTTAAGGTCGCAGGTATTTTTTCCTTCCTTGGGGATGCAAGCATATGGGGATTGCCTTCTTATTCGCATCCAAACCAGATCAATCGCAGATACCTTGCCACATCATTTATAGTTGTGACCTACACAACATATCACGGGCGCAGACCTTAACGAATGGTTACAATGTCTATATAT
>JASFGH010000535.1:0-3163 GCA_050123865.1 Desulfobacterales bacterium
GTTCGAGCACTGCCTTGGCCACGCATCCCGATTTGAAAAATTCGGTCAATATGGGAAAGTTCTGAAGCACGGCGAATAGGACTACTGTAACCTTCGCAAATACCATTAACCGCATCGCGCCAATCAATGTGTGCGTGTACATGAACAAGTGTTATAGGTCCATGACCATCAAATGCGCGGAATACAGGTATAGGAACACCATGGTCACCGCCTATGACAACTGGGTGGGCCTTTCGCTCTAAGATAGTCTTCACTGCTTTTTCGGCCATGTGATAGTGACTTTTTATATCACCGCGATCTCCTGGCACATCTCCACAATCGACGACTCGAACATTACCCCCACCTAACAACGGCCCTCCCAGATCAAAATCCCAATGGTCCAAACCATCGCTAAGTCGAACAGATTCAATCCGCACAGCTGACGGTGCGTTCGCCTGATCGTTTGGCAATTCGTCAGTGCTATAGGAATAGCCGTATGGAATGCCGAGGATAGCTATGTCGGCTTCTATGACATCAAGTTCTGTACAAAGAGGGAAACCTAAGAATGTGTTAGATGCGCCTTGTGGTGGAATTGTTCGCAACATTGATTTCCCTGTTGATTTAGGCGGAAACTGACGCTCGAACTACGCATACTGTGGTCCACTACCGAATGTTAGCTGGTTGCAGATATTGAGATAATCAAAGTTTTCTAAATTTCGAGAAATATTGCAGGTATCAAACGGATATATGCAACTTATCCCACCTTTGGTTTTTTTGTCAAACCGAAGGCCCTGATAATCCGGCTTCAAAGCAATTAAAAAGGCAAATCCATGTGCTGAGATTCACCTTCCTGGATTTGGATACCATCCAAATATCCAAAATGGATTTTCAGAGAATTTCGATCAAATCATGGTGGCATTTTGTAACTGCTTCGCCCTCTTAAAAAAAGGATATCACAGGTTTTGGGAAGCATCGAAAAGCTGTTGTTAGTTGGAGAGATACATCAGGTTCTATAGAATTAATGGTTAAATATTAGTATATTAATCAACCGAGATCGAAAATTCTTCCGATTCCGCACTCTCTCCCAAGTCATTGACTGCGGTGACGACAAAATAATAGGTCCCTGGATTCAAACCTTTAAGTGTGTGAGGATTTTTTACATTCAAGATTTTATTCCCATTAAGTTTCGTGACCCCTGGCGAATCTTTCCAATAGATATTATATGAAGTTGCATTCGGCACATTATCCCAAGCTAAAGTCACATTTCCTTTTTCTGGGGTGTTGGATTTCTGGTCTTTTATCGGTTTGTCGATAAGATTTTTAAAATCGATAAAACCTACTTTGTCCATAACTGCGGTGTATGACAATTCTTTTGATTCTTCGCTCTCTCCAGAATCGGTAATTACGGTAACGACAAAATAATAAGTTTTGCCAGGTTGTAATTGGGTAATTGTAAAAAGGTTGGGCGTGTTGCGGAATTTAGTACCATTGAATTTAGTTACCCCCGGCGAGGTCGAACCATATACATTATATGAGATAGCATCGGGAACTTCATTCCATGATAACGTTACCTCTCCACTTACAAGCTTGCTTGCTGGGGGGATATTTTCACTACAAGCTGACAAAAATATTATGGCCAAAAGAAACCATAGAAAATGAAAATAGGCAGTTATAGCAAGATTATATTTTCTATCGTCCATGATATGCCGCTTGTAATTTGTTTCATCCTACAAACATATTTTGTCACCTTCTCAGGTTACAGTCAATTATTGATATATTCAGAATACATTCAGTTTGGCAATTTTTCATATATGAAACGAACATAACAAGAAATTTCAGATTGTGGAGTACACTATAGCAAATATTCAAAATTTCTGACTATCAAAAGTAATGGGTGCCTATATTGATCTTTGAAAGTGTAGGAAAAATTTTGGATTCGAAGACCAAAGAACACACTTTCCAGAATCTAAGCCAACCGACACAAAGAATGGGGGCGGATGTAATCGCATCCACCCCCATTGGTTTTACAGGATATTTGGCTAGTCTAGGGCAAGGGCCGCAATTCCACCCGCCGGTTCTGCGCCCGGCCGGCTGCGGTGGCATTGGAAGCTGCCGGTCGTTCAAAACCGTAGCCTCTGGCCGACAGCCGATTTGACGCAATGCCCCTGGCGACCAGATAATCCATGACCGCCTTGGCACGATTCTCGGATAACCGCTGGTTGTAATCAGCCGAACCACGGTTGTCGGTGTGGCCTTCAATCTCCAGCCTGAGATCGGAATTATTCTGCAGAATGGTCACCACACTGTTCAGCCTGGGATAATACCTGGGTTTAATTTCCCACTTGGATGTATCAAACGTAACGCCGATAAGCACCCAGCACCCGCGCTTATCCACGGTGGCGCCTTTGGGGGTGTCAGGACATTGATCTGCATCATCGTATACGCCGTCACCGTCACTGTCTAAAGGAGCAGCCGGTGCTGCGGCCTTCTTCGGTGATTTTGTCAGGAATACCGACTCCACCCAGCCGGCCATGGCCTGTGGCGATTCCAGATCGCGTGCGTTTGCAAATGAGCCACACTGGCTGGCGGTAGCAATTTCTTTCATTCTGGCGATATCCAGGGGGCCGCCGCTGCCGGTCAAAACAGTATGAATACAGGCATTGCTCCCGTAACGTTCCACCAGGCGTTTGGCAGCGCCGGCACCGTCAAAATCACGGTATTGACCGTCGCCGACAAGAATTATGCCGGTTCGCCCTGACATGCTGCTCATATCATTGGCGGTCAGATCAATCGCCTGGTCTACGGGGCTTCGTCCCCCTCCCTCCGACACCTCGTCCAGCGCACTTTGAAACGCACCTGCTTGCCAGCGCGTGGGGCCGTAATGCAGGGTCGTTTCCCGGCCATCCTGCCAGTGGCCAAACGATCTTAGCGATGAATTCAAATTCATCTGTGGGATCGTTCGATTCATGCGGTAGAGAAATGCTTTGGATTCTTCAAAGCTCGTCATCCCCGATTGCATGTTGTGGGTCGATGGTGAAGCATCCAATATGACCGCAGAGTTATTCACTTTGGGCTTGTGTATGCCGGATTTGATTTTGGCGTTCAAATCCACCGGTTGGAACTGTGGTTGAACGACCGGGCATGATGGACCTGGCAGCTGATGAATGCTGACCCCATCAAAAAA
>JASFGH010000536.1:0-3160 GCA_050123865.1 Desulfobacterales bacterium
CCCGTCAGACACCTTTTGTGCCTATCATGGGAATATGGTTTCTTTGCGTTGCAGGCGTCTCTGCCGTCTATACGCTATATCCGGTTATGATGCAGGAAGCGTTCGGCGTCGGACGAGACCGTATTGCGCTCTCTTTTGCCCTGGCAATGGGGCTTTCTGTTTTTTTATATGCTCAAGCCGGCCGCTTGGCACATCGATTCGGCCCTGCCCGAATTTTAAAAAGCTTTTTGGGCGCGCAGTTGGTGGTTTTGATATTGCTTCTCCTACTGGAGATGCACGCGTTCGGTGGAGCGGTCCATTTGATATTATTGACTTTTATATTAGTGGTCCTGTGTTGGCCTTTCATTGTGGTAAGTGCCACTGCCCTGACAGCCGCACTATCGCCCTGTGGGGAAGGTGAAGGCATGGGCATTTTTTGTGCAGTTTTCGCAACAGCCTGTATATCGGGCTCGGCTTTAGGAGGCTGGCTAGCATCCCAGTGGGGATATCAGGCAACTGTCGCGATGGCGGTTTCAACAGAGGCGCTCGGGCTATTTCTGATTTGCCGAATGAAGCGATCACCATAGTTGGTTTTTATTTCGCAATATTGCAAAAGATAAATTCGCAATTTTTCTAATTTTTATTTCCCTTGGGATCGGAGCTAGAGTGATCCCTACAATAACCCTCTGAATTAGTATATTTTTTCTTTGTAACAATTGTTGGCACAACTTATGCTGAATTGCTTAACGGACTGCCGTTTATTTGAACGGCTGCAAGTGGTGTCATGCTGCTGATTCAGGTGACGCAAATTAAATCAAACAGAGGTGGTGATGAATTGTTGCCGCAGGAAAAAGGAGATCATTTTCAATGACCAACGTTAGCCACAATTTAAATGCGGAAACGCGCAAAGCACAGATGGAAAGACAGAATAGAGAAATTGCAGAGCAACTGCGCCATATCAAGAATAAAATCCTCGTCATGAGCGGCAAAGGCGGAGTGGGGAAAAGCAGCGTGGCCGCCTATCTCTCGGCGGCTCTGGCCAAAAGGGGTTTTCGGGTCGGTCTGATGGATGTGGATCTTCACGGTCCCAGCATACCGCGCATTCTGGGTCTTAAGGGCAACCTTGAATTTGGCAGCCGGCAAGGAAAAATGCTGCCGGTCAAATATCTGCCGAATCTGGAGGTGATTTCGATTGAAACCCTCATGGGCGAAAACAAAGATGCAGCCACGATCTGGAGAGGACCGCTAAAAATCGGCGCGATCAAACAATTCATATCCGATATTGAGTGGGCAGATCTGGATTATTTGGTGATTGACTCGCCGCCGGGCACCGGCGATGAGCCTCTGACTGTGGCTCAGACCATCCCCGATGCCAAGGCCCTGATTGTCACCACCCCCCAGGAAGTTTCTCTGGCGGATGTCAGAAAATCCATAAACTTTTGCCGCCAGGTCAAGATGCAGATTCTGGGCCTGGTTGAAAACATGAGTGGGCTGAAGTGCCCCCACTGCGGAGAAATCATCGATGTATTTAAAACCCATGGCGGACAGGAAACTGCCAGAAAAGAGAACATAAGACTGTTGGCCACGCTGCCCCTTGAGCTCGAGGTCGTTAAGGAAGGGGATGCCGGCGACATCAGCCTCCTGGATAATGCAGAGCTTCTGATCACACGGGAATTCAACAAAATGGTCGATGAGATTGTGAATTTGACGTTGAAATCTTCAGCGGGTCGCATGCCAAAAAACAGTGCACATACGGGTTAACGCTTTAACTATTTTAATGACGCAGAACGATCACGTGTCTGCAAGGAATTATTTGGAGGTGTAAAAATGCTAAATGCCAATATCACCCGGGAAGCGGGTGCGAGTCGTCAGATAGACACGGCCAAATACCTTAATGATGTGGAACTTGCTGAAGGGCTGCTTGCAAATGCGAGTCAAAATGGCGGGCAGCTCAGCCATGCGGATATCGTTTTTAGCCTGCGGAACTTTCTAAAAATGAAATACTATCCGGTGGCCATTAAATATTTTTTTTCAGAAGAAGAGCTAGAAGAGTTTAAAAATAACGTAGAATATAAAACGGCGCTTCATCCGTATACGTTCTGTCATTACGTGGCGGCTTCCCGCCAGCGCGGTGATATATTATTGAGCTCGTCGGAAAAGCTCGGTTGCTCCAATGCAAAATACGTGATGGGCTGGAAAGAACTGGATGACACTGAAGTCAAAAGCCACTTGAAATACGCCCGGGATTGGGATCAGGCCAAGAGGTTTGTCGAGACCAAGAAACGCCTGTCTGAAGGCCTGCGCGCCTTTGTAACCGCTCCGCTGCATAAGGCGCCCTATACACCGGATGTTATCCATGGCGTCAGCGATGTTTTGCAGGCCTATCACCTGGGAAATGATTGGTGTGCCGCCTATGATACGCATCCATTCGAAATGACCATGACGATGAATTCTTCAATATGCCATGGATGTGTGCAATGCCATTTGCTCAGGCAGCCCAACATCACGCCGATGTGCAGCAGCAGTAAGACCGCTGGCAAAACCGAGCAGAGTGAAATTAATTGGGTGTGGCCCGGCGACCAGCTCGAAGCGACCGTCAGATGGATGCTGGAACGAACTGTGCGCGATGGTGGTGTATCTTTTCCAAGAACCGGTGAAACCTATCCAGGGTTTGATGTCTGTAAACTTTGTAATTTTCTGGTTTTCAAAAAGCCCAAAGAAAGGAAAAAATAGACATCTAAACGTATTGGCGAGGCGACGTTTAAATAATCCCTTTAGATCTTTATACAGGGGAGGGGGAAAATGAATGTGTCAATCAATATCAAAATGCCCAAATGGGGTCTAGATATGAAAGAGGGGAAAATCACACGATGGTTCAAAAAAGAAGGAGAGACAATAGATAAAGGCGAAGATTTGTTCGAAGTCAAAACAGAAAAGATCACCCAAAAGGTGCAATCCTCTAATAGAGGTCGATTATCCCAAATTTTTATTCCGGCTGGAACAAGCGTACCGGTTAAAGTTGTTGTTGCCATTCTGGCTGAACCAGAAGATTAAACATTTAGGTGTTTCAGGAATAAGATTTCGAAATTCTTCTTCATGCGACTTCCCAAATTTTAAACAAAATTTCCAGTCAAAGACTTAACGCCCTAAATTTAATTGTAATATTGGTAAGGTAAGTTGG
>JASFGH010000537.1:0-3158 GCA_050123865.1 Desulfobacterales bacterium
TCAGCGACGAGGAGGTGCGTGAGCATGCCATGACCGTGGCCGACGGCATTTACAGCGCTGACGGTGGGGACCATATTCTGGGCATCTACCGCACGGACGAAGACAACCGCGTGGCGGCTGGGGAACAATTCATGAAGCTGCGGCCAGTCACTGAAAATGCCGCCGAATTTGATGCGGCGCTGGCCGCCATCGATGCCCCACAATTGCGTCTTGAACTGCACGGATCCATCCTGGCGGATACCTTCAAAAAAGCTGGAGATCTCCTGGCGGATGCGCGCTGTTCGCTGAATGAGCTGCAGCTCTATCTGGATGCGTTTCAGACCGTTCAGAGCCAGTACGTGCATGAAGCCCTCAAACATTTCCCCATGGATCGGGTCATGAAACGCTTTGCCAAAATCTGGGCCAAAACCGATCCGGCCCACATAAAGTTTATGCGCAAAACCGGTAATGTGATCGAATTTCCGCTCAAAATGCTCTTCGGAGCCGCTGTTTGGGCCAAGGCGCGTATTGCTCCGGGCCCGGACGGACCGGAAGAATCGGGTGATTTTAATAAAAAGCTGGAAGAAGACCTGGTTACCGCGGTAACCAGCCTGCATGCCCAGGCCATCGGCCCCCAGATCTCGGTTAACGGCTCTTTAAATGATCCGGTGGTCGCGCGCATGGCCGAATGTGTAGAGCGCATTCGAATGGCGCGCCAGATCGCCGATACTCAAAACCCCCGGGCGGAATCTGCCGATAAAAACCGCATCCTGCGATTTTTCGTGGATACCCACCCGGCGGTTTTGCCCGAGCAGGCGCGTTTGCGGGACCGGGATTTTAAGACCATGCTGCAGACGATCCTGTCTGAAAAGGAAGAATTGCTGGAAATCCCCGCCGACATGCTCAAAGATCTAAAAGATCTGGCCAACGAATTTCGCAGTCAGATGGGTCTGTGGTCTAAAATCAGCCAGACTTTCTGGGCGTCGCTCAATGTCTTGCCAGCCACAGCGGCCGTTACCTATGTGCTGTCCACCGGCGATCCGGTGGGTGCTGCCGGTATTAAAGTGAAACTGACCGGTCTTTTTGGGGCCAAAGACCTTTATGCTCTGGTGGCCATACCTGTGACCACCCAGATGAAAAAAGCCGATCAACACCAGCTGCAGAGCATATTGGGGCCCATCGCCCGGGCCTGGTTCGACCATAAACTCAAAAAGGTGCAGCAGCTTTTTGAGGACACCATTACCGGCGCCACGATCAGCAAGGTCGGCGAAACCATCGATCGGGCCTCCGCCGAGATGACGGCACTGCAAACCAGCATGGATGTCTGTGCAATGGAGCTCGGGTAAAAAATGAACTTTGATCGCCATACGGCCATTTTAAAGGCCCTGGGCAAAATCGCTGAATGTAAAAATGATCTGCAGCAGCTGAGCGCCGAACTCGGCCATGCTCCCCTGTGGCTGCCGGGGCGGAGTTTGGAAAAACAATGCCACCAGGCCACCGGCATGATCGATGGTATTGCCGAGCGTTTCGAACGCAAGCTAGTGCTGACCCTTGTCGGGCCCAGCGGTTCGGGTAAGTCCACCCTGCTAAATGCCCTGGCGGGGGTGGATGACCTTTCCGATATCGGCCACCAGCGGCCCACCACCGATCATTTAATTGTTTTTAGCGCCAATCCCGGGGATAGCGATCAACTGGTCGAAGAACTTGACAGCGAGATCGTCGAGACCCGTTCAAATCCGGCGGCTGTGCGCTTCGAGCATGTGCTTCTGGTGGACACGCCAGATACCGACAGCCGGGCCTTTCGCAAGCATATCCCCATTGTCGAAAAGATTATCGCCAGATCCGATATGCTGATTTGCGTGTTCGATGCCGAAAACCCCAAAAGGCGGGACCATGTCGATTTTCTGGCACGCTTTATCCCTACCTTCAGCGGGGAATCGATGGTGTGCGTCCTCAATAAATGCGACCGGCTGGCCGAAGCGGAGCTCAAAGATCAAATCGTGCCCGATTTTCTGGAGCACATCCGCACAGGCTGGCAGATGCCGGCGGATCGGGTGTTTTGCATATCCGCCCGGGGCAATTTGAACGATCCCGACTGGGATGCAGCCGCCGCGCCGCGGCATGATTTTGATGAATTTGAAGAGCTGCAAAGGCTGGTGGTCAACACCATCAACCAGGCCGGCTTTGTCATCGACCGGCGGATTGAAAACGTACAGCGCCTGCGGAATTATGTTTTTGATGAGGCGGGTCGCCACGTTTTAGGCCATCGGGCTATTTTGTCCGATGCAGCTGACCGTATGGCCGCAGCCGAAAAAAAGGCGCTCGCGGATGCGCTGGCCGGTATGCAGGAAAGCGGGGTGCAGCAATTGTTCGGGTTGAATGTGCTTGTGTATCAAAAACTGGCCCAGCGCTGGCTGGGCCCCATGGGCTGGATGATTGCCATCTGGGCGCGGCTGTTGATCTTTGGCAGCGGCCTGATGGCCGTTTTGAGATTCGGACGGCCGGTGCGCCAGGTGCTCAACCGCTTGTCGGCCTTAAAACAGTCCAAAGATACCCAGTCTGCCCTTGAAGATCCGGAAAAAGACCAGCAGATGGCAGCGGCTTTTAGAAATTATCGATTGGCGGTTCTTGAAAGCTGGCCGGAAATTGCCAAATCCCTGGTCCGCGGCGGTTTTGACAGCTCGATTCGCAAAGTCGAGGACGCGCTATCGGGCACCGTAGGTTTCGAACAAAAGCTGGCCGCCATCTGGAGCGGGGCCCTCGACAGCCAGATCCAACGCTTAACCGCTAAACTCAGTGGTCTTTTCGTTCAAGTCCTTTTTAATTTGCCCGCCCTCGGTATCCTGGGATACTGCGGCTGGCTGACCCTTGAATCCTTTTTCACCGGCGAATACCTTTCAGGTGATTTTTTCATGCACGCCTTCTGGGCCATCGGCCTGGTTTTGTTTTTAAGCTTCTTTATCCTGCAACTGTGCATCCGGGTAGTAGCCTCCACCAATCGGATCACGGCCAGGGCCTTTGAAAAACTCAAGCATCAGTTAGATCATCTGGATGAACTCAATCAAAATCCGGTCAAGGCTCAGTTAGATACCGTGCTAGCTTTAGCTGCATTGGCGGAGTCTAATCAACAATAGGTATCAGGTCCTATTTATGAGAAGGTTTCGGGTGTCAGGTGTCAG
>JASFGH010000538.1:0-3154 GCA_050123865.1 Desulfobacterales bacterium
GCCTCAAAAACGAAACGCCCTGACTTTGAGTCTTCAACACCTACTGCTATTCCAGGATTGAATCTTGATCAACTTGTTGATCATCTCCCCTGCTATGTTTCCATTCAGGATCCCGATCTTCACATTATTTTTGTCAATGAAAATTTTAAAAAGGACTTTGGAGACGGCATCGGCAAAAAATGCCATACCGTTTATAAGTGCTCGGAGGACATTTGCCCCAATTGTCCCGTGCAAAAAACTTTTCAAGATAGACTCCCTCATATCGCCGACGAGACCGTTCGGCTCGCAAATGGGAAAATATGCCAGATTCTTATTCAAACATCTCCCATTATGAACGATGACGGCGATGTCGCGGCCGTTATAGAATTGGCCACCAACATCACCCGGGTGAAAAAAGAGCAAAAAGAGCTGGCCACCCTGGGTCAATCCATCGCCCTGTTATCCCACGGCATCAAGAATATACTTGAAGGACTACAGGGTGGTGCTTACGTCGTTGATGAAGCTTTTAAAGACAACGATATCGAAATGGCCCAAAAAGGCTGGAATATTGTTAATAAAAATATTTTTGATATCACCGATGTGGTTCAAAATATTTTGTATTCATCCAAAGACCGCCCCCTGAAATACGAGCGCGTCTCGCCCGGACAGCTCGCCAGGGATTCATTGGCCCTATTCAGCGATAAAGCTGCCAGTCTCGATGTCAAGCTCAAGCCGCAAATTAATAATGCCATCCCAAAGGTTCGTCTGGATGTTGCCAGCATCCGACGGATGCTGAACAATTTGATCTGGAATGCCCTGGAGGCTTGCTTGCATGACGGGCATAAAAACCAGCATGCGGTCAAGGTTAAAACGGACCTTCTCGATGATAGCCATTTTATGTTTGAAGTTGTTGACGACGGTGTCGGCATGGACCTGGATACCCAGCGTAATATTTACGAAGAATTTTTTTCAACCAAAGGCAGTTCGGGAACCGGCCTCGGCCTGGCGGTGGTTGAAAAAGTCGTCAACCGTCATGGCGGGAGAATCGAGGTGACCTCGGCGCCGGGAAAGGGTACCTGTTTCACCACTATTTTTAAGATAAACTGACCTTAATACGAACCGGGTAATCGCTTGACGCAGCCATAAAATCGATACTATATATCATAGTGTTTAACTAGGATATAGCTGCGATTGATTCCGGAAGTGATCCAGAAAGCTCAGAAACGCAAGCGCGATCCCAAGTGGAAAAAGGAAAGGGAGAAGGATTGGGCCCAAAAGGCATCCCAGAAAAAGCAGACCTGATCCCCCGATGGGCAGCAGGGTCAGTTTCCGGATTTTCCAATTCTGTTAAAACCGCCATTTAAAAAATGAATTAACGCTCCGGCTTATATTTTCAGTCACCATCTCCGCCTTTTTGATGTTCCGCTTTGAACCTAATCAGAGCCTAAGGCACTTGGCGCTTATGGTTGTTTAACATCTTTGTGCCATACATTAAGGATGTCACGGGACAATGTTCGAATATCTCTTCTATACCTCTCTCGCCGTTTTCCTCCTGGGATTGATCTATAAGATTTCTACCTGGTTTACCCGTAAGATTGGAATTGTGGGAAAGGGCATCACGGGAGCACAACGGGTGCAGTCGGTCGTAAAAAGCATCACCGGTGTCATTTTCAGCTCGAAGATCCTTGCTCTGCTCGAGGCTGTTGTTCTGGATGTCCTCTTGCAACGCCGCATTTTAAAGGAAAGTGTTTCCCGCTGGCTGGCGCACATGCTGATATTTTACGGCTTTATGCTGCTGCTGCTCATGCATGCCCTGGAATCGGTGATATCGAAAGCCATATTTGATGAATATTATTCCACGGTAAATCCCTTTTTCTTTCTACGGGATTTTTTCGGTGCTATGGTACTGGCCGGTGTGATTCTGGCAGCGGTGCGCCGATATTTTGTAAAGCCTCAACGGCTTCGAACCGGCGGAATGGATCATTATGTTATCATCATCGTGGCCGCTGTTATGCTGTCCGGAATCGTGCTGGAAGGACTGAAAATCACCTCCCATAGCGAATTTATGAGGATGGTCGATGACTATGCCGGCTTGGATGACGAAGATGAAATCAAGGCGCTGGAAACACTCTGGGTAAAGGAATACGGCACGGTTTCGCCCACCATCACGGCGCCTTTTGACGCAGAGCTGCTAGGAGCCGGCCGTGAAGTGCACGAAAGCAGCTGTCTGGATTGTCATGCGCCGGCCCCTTATGCATTTACCGGTTTTGCCGCAGCCCGGCCGATTTGTCAATTTGACAAATCCGAACAGGCCCATCCCGCTAAATAAACAGAACCCCGGAGAATCGCAACCGGCCATAAAGGACCGCACGTACACCCATTGCTTCAGCTGTCAGAGCTGCACGACGGTGTGCCCGGTGGTTGCTAACTATGAGAACCCGGAACAGGTACTTGGACTGCTGCCGCATCAAATCATGTGCAGTCTGGGCCTGGGATTGAGCGAAATGGCCGCCGATGCCGGCATGATCTGGGATTGTTTGACCTGCTACAAATGCCAGGAAAACTGCCCGCAGCAGGTGCAAGTGTGTGACATTCTGTGGCGTTTAAAAAATAAAGCTGTCTCAAGCATCGGGCGCTGACACTAGATGGATAATTTTTCGCAATTTGTTATTGGTTATTTATAAAGTTCAAACAAAAATTCGAATATCGAAATCCGAAACAATTTCGAATGTCAAAATTCAAATGACCAAAATAGAACATCGGATAATACTACTGATTGAATCAAATGATTTTGTTTTGGTCATTAAAACATTCGAATTTAGGATTTGTTTAGAGTTTCGTGCTTCGGATTTCGAATTTAACGCACAAGCGTAAGCACAGAAGATAAAATAACTTTTTTGTACAGCCTCGTGATGGTTTGGAAAAGCCCTATGAAGTTTGCGTTATTCCATGGCTGCAACATCCCCTCTCGCGTCAAGCAATATGCCGGTGCCACCGCTGCGGTGTGCGCCCGGCTAGACATCGAGCTGGTTGAAATGGACGACTTCAACTGCTGCGGGTATCCGGCGCGCAACAGCGACCATCGTGCCTATGTCCTGTCTGCCGCTAAAAATCTGGCGGTGGCCGAGCAGGCCGGTCTTGAAATGCTGGTGATGTGCAAATGCTGTTACGGCAG
>JASFGH010000539.1:0-3150 GCA_050123865.1 Desulfobacterales bacterium
CACTGTAGGCCAGGCGGGTGCAATCCGGAGGCAGGGAAAAGTGATCCGAGTGCCAGTGAAACGTTGTAAATTGCTGCGGCATATTGTGAAACAAATAAGATTGTTGACCTTCAGGTGTCAGGGTGATCTCATACCAGCCGATTTCTTTGTGGGGATTTGGAAAGACTTCTGCGCCCAGTGCTTCTGCCAGAAGCTGGGCGCCAAAACAGACACCCAGAATGATTTTGTTGTGCTCGAGGGCTTTGGCAATGAACTTTTTTTCAGGCGGCAGCCATGCATGCACGTCTTCTTCCCAGGCATGTGGAGAACCGCCCATAACCATCAGCCAATCAAAATCTTCCAAGGCGGGCAGTTTTTCATTATTGCACAGATACGTATGGGCCACGGGGTATCCTTTTTGATGGGCCCATTGGGTGATGTTGGTTTGAGATAGGTCAATCGGATCATGTTCTAAGAGGTGCAGTCTCATATTAAGCGTAATTCCTGTTTTATTGTCAATCTTTACAAAACCGTGATGATATAGGGCAGAAGCGATATTAAAGCAGTTAAATCCGAATATCGAATATCGAAAATCGAAACAAATTCAAATACACAATCTCAAATGACCGAAACAAAATCTCGGCTTGATCAATGTTCAAAGTTGTATCGTTTTGGGCATTAAAACATTTGGATTTAGGATTTGTTTAGTATTTCGTGTTTCGTATTTCGAAATTGACTTACGAGATATAAAGTTAAAGAAATAAAAAAGCCCCGGCTTGGTTCCGAAAGCGCTAAACTACGCCTTGTGAACCAGATACGAGCCGATAATCGCTTCAGCTTCGATTTCAACCAAATGGGTGGGGCGCGCCAGGGCGCTGACCTCGGCTAAAATTGTTACCGGTTTGATCTCCTTGAAAAATTCCGAGTAAGCCTGCATGTATTCCTGGGCCCGGGTGATATCGGTCACATAGATACGAACGCGGTAGACTTCCGATAGCTTGGCTCCGGCTTTTTGCAGCGCCTGGTGGATTTTCTGCAGCACGATTTTGGTCTGGAGATAGGCATCCCCTTCGGCTTCAACTTCTCCCTGCGGAGTCGTGGTCGTCGTGCCGCCAACGAACACGAAATTGCCGACTTTAACGGCGCGGCTGTATCCGATTTTATCTTCCAGGGGCGCACCGGACGAATAATTTTTCCTTTTCATCAACTCCATGTGTCAACTCCAAACTTTTACGTTTCTTTAAAACGTGCATTCTCCCAATGACAACTACGGGCTGGCTTCATCAGATACAATGCCGATGCGGTAACGAAAATCATCGGTAAGCACACAACGTCTGATCAAGGTGTAGAAGCGCGGGCGCACAAGGCCTTCGCCGCCAGTGGCGATATGCAGCGATTTGAATCCCTCGCCTTCAACACCCAGTCCGCCAATAGACGAAGCGTTTTTAACGAACTGGGAGGCGTCGGCAATACTGGACATGTAGGCCAGGTTATTCAGGTTGTTGGAATGAAAGACGATGGTATGCCGCAGCCCCTGTTCGGCGGCTACGCCCATGGTCATGGCCTCTTTTGCATCCCGGCAGCGAACAAACGGTAGGATCGGCATGATTTGCTCGGTCCAGATCAGGGGATGTTCTTTATTGGTCTCCAGGATGGCAATTTTGGTTTCCGGCGCGATATCCAGCCCGATGGAACGCTTTAAAATGACATGGGGGGGCTTGCCGATGTAATCCATGTTGATCGTGCTGGGCGTACGCCCGGATCGCATTTCTTTGAAAATTACTTTGACGAGGGCCTCGCCCTGGGCTTTGCTGAGTTCAAAAGCGCCGTATTCGATTAAAAGCGCCTTGAGCTTGTCGGCAACGGAATCAACCACAAAGATTTCTTTTTCACTCGAGCAAGGCGTGCAATGGCTGAATGACGCCCCTCTGATGATGCATTGGGCGGCATGATCCAGATCGGCGGTTTCATCAACCACCACCGGCGGATTGCCCGGGCCACCAGCGATGACACGCTTGCCGGTTTTGGTGGCAAATTCAACCACACGGTGTCCGCCGGTAACGGAAATCAGTTCAATTTGCGGATGGGTCATCAAGTACTGGGCAGTCGGGATGTCCGGCTCGGTTACCGTAGTCATGCAATTGGAAGGACCACCCGCTGCCACGATGGCTGTGTTGATATCATTGATCACGCGGGCGGAAACAATTTTGGTTTTCGGGTGCGGATTGTGCACGACGGTGTTTCCGCCGGCCAACATCATGATGCCGTTATGAATTATGCCCGGCGCTGCATTGGTGATTGCATTTATCGAGGCAATTAGACCCACCGGAAGGCGTTCATTAATGGTAACGCCGCGATCACCCATGAACACTTCGGAGGCAATATCCTCCATGCCTGGAACACCACAGGCCGTTTCTATTTTCAGCACGGTGCCGTCGATCGCGCCCAAATCGGTTTCTTCCAGTTCCATGCGACCGTATTCTTCACGGTTGGCCCAGCCCACATCCCGCAGGGTCTGGATCAGCTTTTCTCGGGTGGAAAGCGGCAGGCGCACGAGTTCTTGCTGCGCAACGATGGCAGCCTGGATGGCATCTTCCATCTCCTGAAAAACGCCGCCGGATCCGCTCGGGGCAGGATTGCTCGTCGAAGCACTTTGGCCGGTAGAAGATAAACCTTCCATAACCTTTTCGACGATGAGTTCAACCTGTTTTCGATCGATGGTCATAGCCTTTCCCCTGGGAATGAGTGTTGATTGTCTCTTTTCAATTGATAATTTGGTGAATGATGCTGTTTTAAAAATAGATAGAGATCAACTAAGCTACATTTCTAAATGATCACTTGCCGATACCGGCTTGACGGACTTTTGTTTTTTAAACATAAAATCGCCTTGCGATTTTATAGACCGTAGCGGAAACGAAAATCATCCGCCAGTACACACCGTCGGATGAGGGTAAACATGCGGGGACGGGTTTGTCCCTCACCGTTGGTGGCGATGTGAAACGACGTATATCCCTCTGCGGCAACCCCCACACTGGCCAGGCCGCAGGATCCATTTTTAACAAAAGCGGCACATTTGGCCTTTGCCGCCATTTTTTTAATGTTTTGCATGTTGTTGGAGTGAATCGCCATGGTGTGCCCATTGCCCTGTTCGGCGGCAACTGCTCTGTCAAT
>JASFGH010000540.1:0-3143 GCA_050123865.1 Desulfobacterales bacterium
CTTTTGCATTTTTCCCCCTCCACTTGCCACCTCCATTAAATAAAAGCACCAAACTTGTTTTTGGTAAACTCAATAATAAGATTATGGTCGACCACCGTCTCCCTATGCTCAAGTCAAAGGTGGCTGCAGGGACAACAAATCTCATGTTGATGAATTTACTCAAATTATCGAAAACGTTCGATCTAAAGCGTCTATTTTGACTTATTCAGCCAGGCATGCGCCTCTTTAAGATGTTCGGATATTGGAATTCCCTGAGGACATTTTTCTTCGCATTCAAAACACTCGACGCATTGGTTAGCACGTTTGTCTTCAGAGAGGTTACGATAAAGAAATCGTGGGGCTCTGGGATCGTCGTATATAATGGCATCATTGTAATATTCCAGTATGGCTGCGATTTCGACACCATTTGGACATGGCATACAATATTTGCAATTTGTACACGCTATCGGAGCTATGTTGCGGTATTCTTCCCGCACTTTATCAATTAGAATGAGCTCTTCATTAGATAATGTAACGCCTCCCGAACGATCAGCACTATCAAGATTCTCAATCACCTGCTGCATGGTGGACATACCGCTTAGTAAAACAGAAACTTCAGAATGATTCCAAATCCATTGCAAGGCCCAATCTGCAGGCGTACGGCGTGCAATAGCACTTTCCCATAACTCATTGACAGATTTCGGTATTTTTGCCGTTAACTGACCGCCGCGCAAGGGTTCCATGATCACTACGGCAAGCCCCTTTTTCGCAGCATATTGAAGACCTTTTGTGCCCGCCTGATATTCGATGTCCATAAAGTTGTATTGAATCTGACAAAAAGTCCATTTTTCGTAAGCATCCACGATGTCTTGGAATACTTCAAATTCATCGTGAAATGAAAAACCGAGATGTTGAATCCTTCCATCGGCGATGGCACTCTCTGCCCATTTTAGAACTTCCCAATCCCTGAGTTTTATCCAGTAAGTTGTATTCAGGGCGTGTAAAAGGTAAAAGTCGATATGGTCAGTCTGTAGCTTTTCGAGCTGTTCATTAAGAAAGCAGTCAAAGTCATCCGGAGTTTCAACAAGCCAGGAGGGAAGTTTAGTGGCCAACTTTACCTTTTCGCGATAACCATTTAGGAGTGCTTTACCCACAACAATTTCACCATGTTTTTCATGGTACGAATAGGCCGTATCAAGATAATTAACACCGTGATCAATGGCATAACGGATCATTTCAATAGCTTTTGGTTCATCGACATGGGCCGGATCGTTTCCAATAATGGGTAACCTCATAGCACCAAAACCCAAAACGGACACCTTCCAGTCTAAGCTTCCAAACTTTCTATATTTCATCAAAATTCCTTTTGGATAGAATACACTTAAAAAAATTTTAGCTTTTGGAAAAGATCGAATTCTTCATACTTGGAACAGGCTCCAAATACGTACTCGATATCACAGGGTTCTATACACCGCAACAATCCTTATTCTTTTGAAGCATTTCTTGACCGAATTCATAGTCTTGATTTTTATGCCGATGATCCGTTTTTTCATATGACGCGGTGGACGCTCTACGCAACCGCCCTGAGAGAAGTGGGGCCTGAGCCCATAAAATAGGATCAGGCAAAATGATTATGTCAGAAATTTGGAACTAACCACTTTTAGAGCCTGTTCAATACTTATCAAAATCACATGGTAAATTCTGATTTATTTTTATCGTTATGGCTCTTTACAATTTAGATGTAGTGATAACTTTTAAAATAGATTAACGAAAAGATAGTGTGGTCCGAATACCAAATTATCAGCTTCTTCTCCTTTCAAATGGGTGGTTCCTTTTTTGGGAATCACCGGACATCCATAGCAACCGAGAGGTGGGAGGCTACATTGGCAAGCTGCTTTCCTCTCGTTAAGGGCAGTCGATCGCCGCATGGGCTGCCCTTTTAGTTTTAGTAAACAATTGCCAGAGCCTTTTGAACCTTTTGAGCTTATCTTGGCAAAAATATAGGCATTTTGATAGGTCGACCTTGATTGGACACTATTGGCGAGAGTGCTTGGTTCTGATATCAAAAACATACATGCATGACTGGATGATTCTAGAATATCGGCAAATTCTCCCAAAATCCATCATGAGTTAAAATATGCCAAGAAACAGGAGCATCATCATGCTAAAAAAAGAAAACCCAACAGCGTGGATAACCGGTTTAATAAAACATTTCTTAGCCAAATCTCCCCTTAACAATCTGCAAAACAAAGACGGTGCTCCGGCCTGGGATGATGCTTTGGTGGGGTTTGCCTCAGGGGCTGACCCTCTCTTTCAAGAATACAAGGAGTATATCGGTCCTTTTCACTGGACTCCTTTGGAGATCTATAATCAATATCACCCCGAAAGCAAGGCTACCCCCGGAGACCTCACGGTCATCTCCTGGGTTTTACCTCAGCGTAAAGCCGTGCGTGATATGAACCGCAAAGCAAGAAAATTTCCCGCCGAGAACTGGGCGAGAGCGCGCATTGAAGGTGAAAGGTGCAATGCCGGTCTCAGGGCGCATGTTGCTAAGACCCTGACTGAGCAAGGTTATCCATCAGTGGCGCCCATGCTAGCGCCCAATTGGGCTTGGGTGAAATCGAAGAATTATGGATATGCTTCATCCTGGTCAGAACGCCACGCAGCCCATGCTGCGGGATTGGGTACTTTTGGGCTTTGCGACGGACTGATCACCCCTAAAGGCAAGGCCATGAGAACCGGGTCTGTGGTGGCAAACATACAAGTGGAGCCTTCTATCAGGTTTTATAACAACCACCGTGCCTGGTGTTCTTTCTTTGCCGATGGCTCATGCGGCAAATGCATTGATCGCTGCCCGGTTCGGGCACTCACTAATGCCGGCCACGACAAGGAAACCTGCCGTCAGCACCTGATCGCTTCCAGTAAATATGTCAAAAAGACTTATAACTATGAAGGTTACGGCTGTGGCCTCTGCCAAGTTGGCGTGCCTTGCGAAACCCACATACCTGTAAGAAAGGCTCGGGAGGCCTACGAGAAAGGAGAACTTCCTCCACCGCCCCCTCCTCTTGCCTGAGCGTAGCAAAGTCAGATCGTGTGAACAGTTAAAGATGGCGTCTGGGAGGTACGCAAAAATAAAGGCGAAATGTTAGGTAAAGAGCCAATTA
>JASFGH010000541.1:0-3142 GCA_050123865.1 Desulfobacterales bacterium
TGGACCTGGGCTATGCTGTCTCCATCCCCTCCTTTATGGAGATTGCCAGCAAATATGCCGACGGGTTTACCGGCTATGCCGCCCTGGCAATTCCACCTGAAGCGACGCCTCAAGGTCAGGCTCTTGAAGCCAGATACAAAAAAATGTTTAAAACGGATTCCATGCCATTCAGCGTTGTGCCCTGTGTGTATGATGGCGTAATGGCCTGGGCGGCGGCGGTCGAAAAGGTCGGCGATGTAAAAAATTACAAAGCCGTTGCGACCACCATGAAGACCAACCGCTATAAAGGCATCGGCGGGGTATACGACTTCAATAATCCGCGCCAGGCTGCCAGAGCCGGAGATGATCTGCTACCGGTCAATCTTTTTCAGGCCGAAAACGGCAAACTCGTGCTGCGCAATCTGGGTAGCAAGACAATGTCGCCGTATCAGCTGCCGCCGTGGATAAAAAAGCCGTGGCCAAAGGCTCAGTAATGGCGAGCATCGAAAATTTTAATTCGAAAGATGAACAGGTGGGGGCGCAAGCCCCCATCCTTCAAGTTCGGAACCTTTCCAAGGCCTTTGGGGCCATGATGGCCGTCAACAATTTAAGCTTTGAGATTCCCGCCGGTGAGGTGTTTGGTATTGCCGGGCCCAATGGCGCCGGAAAAACGACGGTGTTCAACCTGATCACCGGGTTTTTACAGGGGACCGGCGAAGTGCGCTTCGAAGACAAAAATGTGACGAATTTGAAGCCTCATCAGATTTGTCACAGAGGCATCGCACGGACACTTCAAATTCCGCAGATCTTCTCCACCCTTGACGTATTCAATAACGTCCGGTTTGGCGCGCATTTTGGCAACAAACACATAACGGATGGCAATGAAACGGAGGTTATCCATCGGGTTATAGATTTCGTTGGGCTGCAGGATGATAAAACAGCAGTGGCCGAGAATATGGACCTGTTGCATAAGAAACTGATTATGATCGCAGCGGCGCTTGCGACCCAGCCGCGCCTATTGTTACTCGATGAGCCCATCGGCGGTCTGAGCCCGGCGGAAATTGATCCGCTTATGGAACTCATCCGCAAAATCAACCAGGAATTGAATATCACTGTCATTATTATCGAGCATCTGATGAAGGTGCTAAAAGAGCTTTCTCATCGCCTGATGATCCTGCACTACGGGGAAGAGATTCGTACCGGCCCCCCTGCAGAGGTCATGGAAGATGAAAAAGTGAAAGAAGTCTATCTGGGTTAGGAGAAACGTTTTGCTCGAATTAAAAAACATCAATACCTATTACGGCCAATTTCATGCCATCAGAGACGTTTCCTTTAAAATTGATCAAGGCGATTTATTCCTGGTTGTCGGGCCCAACGGGCATGGAAAGAGCACTTTGCTGAAAACGATATGCGGCTTGCTGCGGACGGCTTCGGGCCAAATCGTTTTTAACTCAACGGAAATTACCCGCTTGGCAACGGATGAAATCGTGGAAATGGGCCTGGTTTATGTAGCCGAGGAACGCCATCTTTTTCCCCAGATGACCGTTCTCGACAATTTGAAGCTCGGTGCCTATAACACGAATGCCCGGGCCAAAGAACGCGAAACCCTTGAATATGTCTTTCATTTATTTCCGCGTTTAAGCGAATTTCAAAATAGATATGCAGCCACCCTAAGCGGTGGTGAAGCACGGATGTTAACCCTTGGCCGGGGCATCATGTCCTGTGCCAAGCTGTTGGCGATCGATGAGCCGTCCTTTGGGCTGGCCCCCATTCTCAGAAATGAAGTATTTGACAAGATCAATGAGATCAACTCCACCGGTATGACCGTTCTTCTGGTGGAGCAAAACGTCAATCAGGTGGTGGACTTCGCAGACAGGATCTGTCTGATTGAAGACGGGTGTATCGTCTTCGATGGCCCCAGAGAAGAGGCTCTGCTGAACGAACATGTTAAAAATGTATTTCTAGGTGGATAATACGAATGAATATCTGGGTTCAACAGATCATACAAGTGATTATTAGTGGTATTGTGACAGCCTCGGCCTATGCGATTATGGGTATCGGACTATCGGTCATCTACGGCATATCACGCGTATTTAATTTTGCATACGGATCGTTTTTTACCTGGGGGGCCTATTTTGCCTGGTTTTTATTCGCCACATTTTCGTGGATGAATTATCCGCTGGTTTTTTTGATTGTGGTTCCCGGCATGTTTTTTCTGGGAATGGGTACCGAACGCGTCGTGGTTCGCTCCCTGCGCTGGCGCAAAAACTGGCAGGTGACCACGATGATGGTGACGCTGGGATTGGCCTTTTTTATGGATAATCTGGCACTGGTTATTTTCGGCGGATTTGCCAAGCCGCTGCCGCCACTGTTTCGCGGCGCCATAAATCCATTTGGTTTCACCTTGAGTGTGCAGGATGTTGCCATGCTGATTATCGCCGTAACGGTAATGATCGCTTTTGGTTTATTTTTGTCCAAAACTCGGGTGGGAAGATGCATGCAGGCCATCTCTCAGGATATGACCGGAGCCGAAATCGTCGGAATCCCGATAAAAAAAGTGTTCAGCTATACCTTCGGGCTGTCAACCGCTTTGGTGGGAACCGGCGGCATTCTGCTGGCGCCCCGCTATTTCATTACTCCCCACGGCGGCTGGGCACCCTTTTTTCGGGTTTTTGTTATCGTTGCCTTTGGCGGCCTGGGCAGCATTCGGGGAACTCTTTATGCGGCATTTATCCTGGCTATTTTTGAGTCTTTTGTTTCCTGGGGGCTGGGCGCCACCTGGGTGATGCCGTTTTGGTTTTTGGTCTTCTTAGGGGTACTGGCATTTCGACCTTCTGGATTAATGGGAACGTGGGGTTAAGAAAAATGATAAAAACAGGAATGCGACAAGAACTGATCATCTTTTTGGCCATATATCTCGTTTTGCTTATTTTACCTGTGTTTCTTTACAAGGACGCATACGTCATTGGGATTCTGATCACCTGTATGGTCTGGGGAGCGATGGCATCGGTTTGGAATTTTACCATGGGATATGCCGGTATTTTCACCTTTGGTCAGTTTGGTTTTTTCGTGGTGGCCGCCTATACCTCCGGCATGGTGACCAAATACCTGGGGATATCTCCCTGGCTGGGCATTTTGATCGGCGGATTGATGGCCGCGCTGG
>JASFGH010000542.1:0-3141 GCA_050123865.1 Desulfobacterales bacterium
AGAATAATCCGTACCACCTGGGGGTGTTTGCTTTTGACTTCAGCCAATAACTGCATCCCGTCCATCTGCGGCATTCTCAAATCAGATACGATGACATCAAATGACCCGGTGCCCAGGATATCCAGCGCCTCCTTGCTGCTGGAAGTGAATGTCATCTCCCATTCACCGCGCATTTTTCTAAGGGTGCGCTGAAGGCCTTTCAACACCATGGGCTCATCATCTACAAATAGGATGCGTCTTTTGGTTTGATCATTCATGTATTTTTAATGGGTGTCTACCGGCAGCCGGATAACAAAGGTGGTGCCCCGATCTTCCCCGGTTTCAATGTCGATTTTCCCGCTATGTTTATCAACGATCACGGAATGGGCGATCGCCAGCCCCTGCCCGGTTCCGCGACCCGGTTCCTTGGTGGTGAAAAACAGGTCGAATACGCGATGCCGGATTTCTTCCGGGATGCCGTGCCCGGTGTCGCTGATCCGAATTTCAGCCCAATTACCGTCACGCGTGCTGCTGATCTTAATCGTGCCCCGTTCAGATGAATGATCACCATTTGCATCGGCAATGGCGTGCGCAGCATTGATGATCAAATTCAAAATCACCTGGTTAAATTCGGCCCGGTGGCAGGGCACGGTTGGCAAAGTGGCATCAAAGTCGGTTATCAACTCGGCCACATATTTCCATTCATTGCGGGTTATGGTGATCGTCTTCTCAATTTCTTTATTGATATCGATGGGTTCTTTTTCGCCTCCGCCCGGATGGGCAAATATTTTCATGGCCTGCACAATATGAGTGATCCGATCGATCCCCTTGAGTGTTTGCTGGATGGCTTGAGGAACTTCTTCCTCAAGGTAGGCAATGTCCAGTTCCGCGAAGCGCTTTTCGAGATTTTGAATGCGTTCCTCGCTTAACGTCCCGGATTTAGAATCTTTAATCGATTCTTTATACAGGTTGCAGGCTTCGATTAAATCATCGAAAGCGTCCTGCAAAAATCGGGTGTTGTCACCGACAAATTGCGTCGGTGTGTTGATTTCGTGAGCAATACCGGCCGCCAGCTGTCCGATGGCTTCCATTTTCTGGGACTGATGCAGCTGCGCCTCGAATTTGACGCGATCCGTTATATCGGCGCCCATGATGCTTAACCCCAGGATACTGCTGTCTTTTCCGTTAAATGGGGTGATGGTCAGTCCTAAATATCTTTCTTCACCCTGCACATTGCGGTAATGGATATTGTCTACCCGAACATTACAATCTTCAGCCTGGCTTTTGGCGATTCCGTCTGAAATTTTGTTCCAATCCCATTCAAGACCGCACTGATTCAGGGTTAATCCCATCACGTCGGCTGCTGGTGTTTCGAGCACCTGCTCGGCCACGGCGTTCCAATGAATGATTTGATTTTCCCGGCTTAACCCGATCAAAATCGTCGGCAAAGATGAAATCAAATGCTCTATTTCGCGGTGCGCTTCCTTAACTGTTTGCTTGGCTTTTTTACGTTTTTTTATCTGGCGCTTTAATTCCTCATTGGACTTCAACAGTTCGGCCGTGCGGTCCTTCAACAGCTTTTCAGCACGGTTTTTATCGGTTAAATCCAGCAGGACACTGATAATGCCGGCAATGGTGCCATCATCGTCGGTAATTGTTGAGCGGCTCAGCAAAAAATCACGTTTGACACCATCCGCACAGGTGATGGCGGTTTCGTATGTCTGCAATCCGGGGTTACTTAACAGGTTCTTGTCGTTTTGCGTGCAGATATCGCTGAGGGCCTGAGGAATGATATGCGGCAGGTCATAAATGGATTGGCCAAGAATAATTTCGCAGCCGGTACCCAGTATCGTATCGGCAAAGGCTTTGTTGCAACCAACAAATACGCCGTCGCGATTTCTGAAAAAGGCCGGATTGGGAATGGTATTTATCAGGGCCGATAACACCCATTCGGAATTCTTCAATGTTATCAGATTTTTAGCAACTTGATTCATTTTATTGTTCAACCAACTGATGAGATTATGACTTTTTATGGATTCATTTGCGGCGGAAGCATAAAAACACGAACTGCTGGAAATTTAAATTGGTATTATTTGTCCGCAAAAAACCGGTTAAAGACATTTTTCTTATCGGCATAAAATGCCAAAATCTTTACCCGTTTTCGGAACTTAACGGTTCAATTATTATAAAAATTCAGAATAATGTGTGATGCTGAAATACAAACCTGGGAATTTTTCAACAGAATATACTATATTATATATAATAACGGAGGGTTATGTATAATTTTTCTTGGGAGAGTTTGTTTTGGGCAAAGAAAAGGCGAGACCGCAAAGGATCTCGCCCTTTTCATGAAGGCACATCGTGCGCTTCAGGGTCACTGTAATAATTGTTTAGCTTTCACCAACATCTGTTTGGCAAATTGTTTGGCATCTGCAAAATCTGCATCGTCTGGATGTCCTGCAGCGCTCTGAGCCTCCATTGCCCAGAACTTATATTCGGCCTTATTCATGAGTCCTTCCAGCAGACTGGCCTTGACCTCACCGCGGCACGCAAAGGTCCCGATGATATTTGCCTTAGGCGCCAAGGTGATCGCATAATGGAATGCCGAAATCGATAACGGACCTCCTCGAAGAGAACCATGTGTGCCGAAAAGAACCAGCATTTTGCCTTCCGGGATTCGTTTTATACTCTTTTCCGCCTTCAGAGGCACACTGCTACCATGAACCGGGAAGCCGACAAAAATAACATCATAGTCTTCAAAATTTTTTTCTTCACTGATTGGCGCGATTTCATTCTCTGCTGCCTCCAGACCCTCATAAATTGCCTTAGCCAATTTTTCGGTGTTTCCGCTCTCAGAATAGTATGTCACAAGTGTTTTCATGGTCTCCTCCCGAAAATTTTTTAGCTCATTCCTACACGAATTTCATCACGTTTGCAATTGTTTTGATCCGCTCGCGATACCAGAACCCATCTCAAAAATAGGATTTTGGTTCAAGATCGCGGCGGGGCCTGGTTTTTAACCGGAGGTCCGCCTGAGGCGGATCGAGGATTAAAAACGAGGCACCAACAAAGATATGGGACCAAACGACATTTTTGAGACGGGTCCTACTTGGAATGCTGGACAAGGCAGAACTCATTGCCATCCGGGTCTGCCATAACTGC
>JASFGH010000543.1:0-3139 GCA_050123865.1 Desulfobacterales bacterium
AAAAAGGAAAGGTTGAGCCAAACCGCTTTCAAACCTAAACCTAAAGAGAGGCCGACAGGCAGGGTCAGGCCCCAGAAGTGTCTGAGCGATAATTTTTGATCGAAAAAGGGCTTACCGGTGCCGTCCATGCGTCCATATGGCAAATACCGCATGCCGAACAGGATCGCCGCCCGGGCATAGGCGGGAATCATAATCAATATGATGCTGCGATGACCATCCAGACTTGCAATACCACCCCATTTTAGGGCCAGGCCAAACAAAATCGCCATCAGTCCCATGGTCCCGATGCGGCTGTCTTTCATGATCTCAAGGGCTTTGTCCCGGGAACGCGGCCCCAGCAGACCGTCAGCAGTATCTCCCAGTCCATCTAGGTGAAAGGCTGCGGTCAGCACGGCCAGTAACATTACATCCAGTAGGGCGGCCACCGGTGGTGCCCAGAACCGCACGATGACCGAGTCGAAAAGAGCTAGCACCAGGCCCAGCAGAATGCCGACCATTGGGAAATAAGGCACCATCTTCGGAGGATCAAAGGCCCGGGCCCTTCCCAGCGGCAGGATGGTGATGAATTGCAGCGCTGCTATTAAATTACGCATAAGCCTGTTAATATCGTTTTGGTATTGGTTGTGGCGTTTCAGAAGTCAGCTTCATGAGTTCCGCCGGTGACGGTTCAGGTGTCAGGCCTTCTAACCGCCTCTGACACTTGACACCTGAAACCTATCATCACAGAATTTAATGGATACCAGCCTTAAAACACCCCAACCCAGCGGGTTACCCCTTCGGTTTTACAATCACTGGAATTCCGGCCACCATCCAGACCACTTTGCCGGCGGTATTGGCCACGGCCTGGTTGACGAGCCCGATGATATCTCTGTATTGGCGGGCCAGCTGGTTATCCGGCACGATGCCGGCTCCGACCTCATTGGAAACCACAACAAGCGGGCACGCTGCTTTTCCGAGCGCATCGATCAGCCGGGAAACGATTTCTTCCCATTTTTTCCCATCAGCGGTTTTCATCAGAAGGTTGCTGACCCACAACGTCAGGCAATCGATGAGCATCACATCCGCATTCGGGCTATGCTCCGATATGACATCCGGCAGATAGAGCGGCTCTTCGATGGTTGTCCAGTGTTGACCGCGGTCCTTTTGATGTCGCGTAACCCGCTGCGTCATTTCGTCATCCTGCGGCAGACAGGTGGCCACAAAAATTTTTTTGTCTCCGTTTACGTTTTCAGCTGTTTGCAGGGCATATGTGCTTTTACCGCTTCTGCAGCCGCCGATCACAAAGGTCAACTTGTTCATGTTCCCCGTCTGTATTCAAATTTACAGTAAATTATTAAAATCGATAACCCATAATAAACAGGAGTAATGGAGTGATGGAGTAATGGCTGATTGTCAGAAATTTCCTTCTATTTTAAAATTACAACACTCCAACACTCCGAATTGTTAGCTCCGCAAGATAAAAATATTGCTTCTATTCCCGAAAGGTTATGAACTCGAGAATGCCCTCTAGGTCCACATGCTTTTGAAAATGTTCGGCCAGCAGATCATATTGCCGGTTGCGGGCTTCGATGCCGCCGCTAGAGGGTACAATGATGCTGCTTAATCCAATGTGGTCAAGCCAAGCTTTCAGGATGGCCGGGTTGTCGAACAGGCCATGGATGTAAGTACCTATAATTTTTGAATCGGCGGAAACACACCCATCTTCATCCTGACAAGGCGTCTGGTTGCGTTCAGTAATTTTAAATAGAGGGCTGCCGGCCGTTCGGGTCGTTTGTCCCATGTGAATTTCGTAACCCGCACCCGGCTGGCCGTCCCAGGAAAAGTGCGTCAGGGTGGTTGTTTTCGGTGCTTTTAACGTCGTATCAATCGGCAGCAGGCACAGGCCCTCACTGGAGCCGGGATGGCCCTCCAGACCGGACGGATCGTGCACGATTTTTCCCATCATCTGATAACCGCCACAAATCCCCAGGACATGACCGCCGGAACTCACATAATCGGAAAGCGCCTGGATCCAGCCGGAAGTATGGATCCAGTTTAGGTCAAAACGGGTGTTTTTAGAACCAGGCAGGATAACAGCTTTAAAATCGGTGAGCGCCTGAACTTTTTCAAGGAAGTACAAATCCAGCCGATCTAACGCCAGCAGCGGATCAAAATCGGTAAAATTAGAAATATGCGGCAAACGGATGACCGCCACCACGGGGTTTTGACTGTTTTTGATGTGTACATTTATGGGGTTTTCAATCACCACCGAATCTTCGGATTCAATTTGGATATGGCTGTACCAGGGTAAGACCCCGAAAACCGGCTTTCTCGTTTTTTCCTCGATCCAGTGGATACCGTCTTTAAAAAGTTCGATATCGCCCCGAAAACGGTTGATGATGAATCCAGCAATGCGGACACGCTGGTTTTGCTCAAGGCATTCCAGGGTGCCGATGATCTGGGCAAAGACACCGCCGCGATCGATGTCGGCCACCAGCAAAACCGGCGCATCCGCAAAGGCAGCCGTGCGGAAATTGACAAAATCCCGGGGCATCAGATTCACTTCAGCACAGGAGCCGGCGCCCTCTATAACGATCAGTTCATATTCTTGCCGCAACCGATCCAGGGCGTGACAGGCTGCCTTAAAAAGCCTCTCGGTGCCACTGTGACTTGACTTTGTCTTGCCGGTTTCAATTACCGATCCCTGCAGCACGACCTGAGATCCGATTTCAGCGGTGGGTTTGAGCAGGACTGGATTCATGTCCACATGGGGGGGGATTCGGGCGGCTTCCGCCTGAACGATTTGAGCACGACCCATTTCAAGCCCTTCGGGTGTGACCCCCGAGTTATTGGACATATTCTGGGCTTTAAAAGGCGCGACCCGAACCCCACGATTTGCAAACACACGACACAGTGCTGTTGTCAGAATACTTTTGCCAACCTCGGAACCGGTTCCAAGGACTGCGATACAGGATGCGTTTGTCTGATGTTTATTTTTTGATGCCAAGGCTTGTTTGAACTCCATAATATCAACCGAATTTAGGAGGTGGGTTTCTATTTTAATCGAAAACGGACGGGTACTCTAACCCACATTTTTTTCTTGATGCCGCCTTCGGTTCCCGGCTCGAACAGCCATTTTCTGACAGACGCCAGGGCTGTG
>JASFGH010000544.1:0-3109 GCA_050123865.1 Desulfobacterales bacterium
TTCAATCGTCGCCCACACCGACGATGCCATGTTGTTGCCGGCGGGCAACGGGCTGTATATCAGCATGCCGATAAAGCCGACAATGAACAGCGAAAATCCGACCCAGATACCGGCCGCCAGGGTCAAGAACAATATGCCAAATACGACCAGTGCCATCGTCAGGTTTGCTTCCATTAGATGACTTCCTCCCCGGTCCCGATGGCCTCATAAGTTTTAACGGTCGTGGCAAACAGTTGCAGCAAAAAACAGGCCGCTCCGGTAAGCATCACCACCTGCGGTATCCACAACGGGGTATTGGTCAGCGTCCCTGAGGTCGAATGGTAGCGTATGGCCGCCTGTACCATTTTTAATAGATACCACCATAGATATCCCATAAAAAGGGTGGTAAAGCCGGTGGCGAGAAAGGTGATGATTCTGGATAATTTTTCCGGCAGGAAGCCCAGCACGAGGGTAATCCGGATGTGTCCCTTCTCCTTGAGACAGTAACCGGCGCCCAGAAAAATAATGGCGGCCAGGCCGTAAGCGCAGTACTCATCGGCAATCAGAGTGGTTTTCGAAAATACATTCCAGATAAAGATTTCAAGCAGGATCAATACGGTCATCAGCCCCAGCATGACCGCAGAAATTCGGGCCACCCAGTTGCTGAGGTTTTCGATCCACCGTACAAGGATGTTCATCATGACACCATCAGATAAATAAAGGAAATGAGCAGGCCCGGTAAACCATTGGCACGAACCTGCTCATAGATGAGATCTGCAAGGCAACGTCTAGCGACCCGTGATCCTGTAATATTCCTCTAAGATCTTTTGGGCATCGGCACCCGCCTTTTTGGCCCATTCTGCGCGCAATTGCTGGCCGATAGCGTCCAGTTGGGCGCGGAACTCCTTGCTGACGGGCTTGATGCTCATACCTTGTTCAACCAGTTTGGCCCGGCTTTTGCGGTCCATGTCGCTGGCCAGGTTCCACATATCGTCTTCCATTTGAGCCGCAATATCCAGCACCGTCCTCTGGATGTTCAGGGGAAGTTTGTTCCAGGCATCCAGGTTGACGTTGATCATATTGACCGGGCCGACGATATTGATGGGCGTAAAATATTTAAGCACTTCCCAGGCCTTGGCATCAACGCCGGACACAG
The DNA here is from genome assembly GCA_050123865.1 of Desulfobacterales bacterium. Lineage (GTDB taxonomy): Bacteria > Desulfobacterota > Desulfobacteria > Desulfobacterales > JAHEIW01 > JAHEIW01. The sequence continues at coordinate 1,136 of JASFGH010000544.1, forward strand.
ACGAGGTATACATGGAATCCAGAAGCCCGGCCTTCATGGCGGGATAGACTTCGCTAAAGGGCATTTTGCGCGCCGCGATGCCGGTGGCTTTGCCAAATGCGAGACCGGTACCGTCATAGACCCTCATTTTAAGGCCCTTTAGATCCCCCTCGTTTCCGATGGCCCGCTGGGTATAAATGCCGGAAAAGGGCCATACGGATGTGTACAGGGTGAACTGATTGAATTTCTTTAGAATCTTGGCATAGGTGGGTTTGGCCAGCTGATACAGCAGGCGCTGCTCAAAAGCGTTGGTGGAGATGAACGGCTGGGCTGTCAGAGCCAGGGTGGGGGCATCCCCCTCCACCATGCCGGTGGGAACTTCAGCAATAACGAGTTGCCCTTCTGCTACCGCCCGCAGCAGCTCAGGCCCCTTGAACCCCAGAGCGGCACCGGGGTGCAGGACAATCGTGAGCTCCCCGTTGGTGGCTTCCTTAACCTTGTCGGCAAATTCTTGGGCACCCTTGGAATGAAAGTTGCCGGCCGGATAGTTCAAATGCAAATCCCATTTCGTTTTTGCCAGAGCACCCGAAAAAGATACCAGGGTAAAAACAAGACACAGCAATAAAAGCAATAGTTTTTTCATTAACGGTTCCTCCTTTTACGATGGTGGTGTTAGGATGCTGCGCAATTCGAATTTATAGTTGACATATATTCCAAATATGTGTCAAGCGTGTTTTACGCAAAACCGGCCATAGATCATCTGTTTTTTGAAATAGTTAGGCGTCACTGCTGATGCTCAACCGGTTCGCCAACGTCGATAAGGAATGGATTTTTAGAGCAAATTTTTAATTTCTCACTTAGAAAAGGAGATGGCCATATGGGGTTCGATACCTATACAATCATATCGCCGGTCATGGGCACCTTTTACCGCGCCTCGGCTCCGGGAGAAAAACCCCTGGTGGAAGTGGGGCAAAAGGTTGATGCTGCTGATGTTGTCTGTATGATTGAATCCATGAAAATATTCACCGAACTGCGGGCGGATCAGCCCGGAACGGTCAAAAAAATCCTGGTCGAAAATGAAGAGCCGGTCATGAAAAACCAGGAGCTGATTGAAATCGAGATCGCATAAACCCGCTCTTCTCCATTAAGCATCATGAGGTCCTGAATGGCAACGGGTCAACTCAACAAAATTTTGATCGCCAATAGAGGTGAAATTGCCGTCCGGATTATACGTGCCTGTCGGGAAATGAACATTAAAACCGTGGCAGTCTATTCGGATGCGGATGCAGACGCCCTGCATGTCAAATATGCCGATGAAGCCGTTTATATTGGCCCGGCCTTGAGCCGCAAAAGCTATCTGAACATCGATCGCATCATCCAGGCGGGCAAGGAGACAGACGCCGATGCCGTCCACCCCGGGTACGGTTTTTTATCTGAAAACGCCGATTTCGCCAAGGCCTGTGCGGATAACAAGCTGATATTCATCGGCCCCTCGGCTGAGTGCATTGCTGCCGCCGGCAACAAATCGGCTGCCCGAAAAACGTTAAAGACGGCGGGCATTGTCATTATACCGGGTAGCGATGACGTCGTTTCTTCACCTGAAGAGACCTTTGAAATCGCTGCGGATGTTGGCTATCCGGTCATCCTGAAAGCCTCGGGCGGCGGTGGGGGAAGGGGCATGCGCATCGCCTATAACAAAAATGAACTGGCTGATGCGGTTGCGGTAGCCTCCGGCGAAGCCCGCGCGGCTTTCGGCAACCCGGACCTCTATTTAGAAAAATATATCGAAAAACCCCGTCATATCGAAATCCAGATACTCGGAGATCATTTCGGCAACTTTATTCATCTCGGAGAGCGGGAATGCAGCATCCAGATGCGGTACCAGAAACTGATCGAAGAGTCGCCCTCACCTTTTGTCGATCAAAAATTGCGCAACCAATTGGGCGAGACCGCGATTCAGGTCGCCCGACTGGTCGGTTACACCAATGCCGGCAC
>JASFGH010000545.1:0-3091 GCA_050123865.1 Desulfobacterales bacterium
CATTTTGAAATTGGCCATATTCATCGTTGGCAAAGGTGTTTTCATCCACATAGTCGGTGGAATCGATGATGCCGAAGCTAAATCCCAGGCTGTGGGACTCACTGAACTCGAAGGTATGCTTGGCTCAGCCGGTTAATAGATAATCGCGGTTGCGGCCGTTGATATCTTTGACGTCATCTTCCAGATCGGCCGCCCATGTGGTCAGCACGAACGGGGATTTGACATTGAGCCCGTTGTTGGCCGCAAAGCCGAACTTCGCAAAAAGCTCGCTGTTTTCATAGGGCCGGAAGCTCATCTCCGGCTGAAAGGCCACCGCCGCCTTGGGACCGTCGTCAACGTCTTCGCCATCGGCATCTTCATCGCCCTGCAGATACTGCCAGTTACCGGCCAAAACTCCGCCGACTGAAAACTTTTCGGTAACGTCATAACCCATTGCCGTGCCGACTAAAAACAACGAGCAGATGACTACAGTTAAAATTCCGCCGCCAAAAGGCAATTTGACTTGTCTCCTCATCATTTCCCCCTTTTTTTACTTCATTTGGTGAAAATACACCCAGATGACAGCTCCCAGTTCCAAATCTTTTTGTTCCCCTTGATGCGGCAGTTTAAAATCAGCAGGATTTAAGGCTGCAAACCCCCACCAACCGGAAACAGGAGCAGCATAGGTGAACACCCCGTTTCCATCAGCCTTGATTGTTTGAGTGATCATGTAATCAGTGGGAGCGGTATACTTTTTGTCGGTGTTGTAATATTCGACCTCAACCTCAGCAAATGGCACCGGTTTGCCGTCCAGCTTCACAATTCCCTGAAAGACATTGCCGGCATACAGCCCAAAGGGCTTGGACAGTGGAACGATTTCGGTTTTCAATCCGACTTCAGCATCCCAGCCTTCATCGTCCCCAAAAGCGGTGACCACCGTTTTTGTATAATGAATAATAAACGAATCCTCAGCCGGTTCCCAATAGGGTTCAGGCTCCATGACAAACACGTATATGCCCGGGCGTTTTACCGCATAGGCGGCCTGCCAGGCGCTGTGACCCATAACTTGTATTTTTTGGATTGAACCCAGCAGGTCCTGCTTCTTACCTCCGGCAAACACGTCAAACGCTTTGGGTTTTACCAGTTCCATACCGACCAATTCAAACGGGTGGGAAAAAGAGAGGCTCACCTTTATCGTCCTGGGATCGTCCTGCATGACCATGTTATCGGAAGGAATGACCATTCCAAAATGCGACCAGGCCGCCGGGCATGTCATCAGAACAAAGATTGCGGTCAAAAATACCATCCTTGATTTTTTCATCTTTTCACCTCCGCTATTTTTGGGAAATAAAAAAGCCACGTGACGTTTTCCTCTTCAGAGGAAATTGCCTTCGTGGCCTTATAAAGACGACTCTATTTGGTTTTTAAATAAGGCTTCAAACCTTAGTTGATGCGTTTGGTATCAAATTAATGAAATTTGTGTCAAGAAAAAACGCCGTTCGATAAATTTAAAAATTATCATGTGATTGCCGATCTTAAGCTACTAAGTACAATAGGCAAACCTTTAAATTGCCTATTCTTTGAAAAGGATTTTGTGATCAACTAATTTGATCTGTTTGAGCGTTCCTCGGATGATCTTTTGAGTTCCAAAAATGTCAACCAATAAGAAACCACCATCATCCCGTGGTTCCACCAGATCTACGGATTTTAGAATAAGTTCCTCCTGTTCACCTCGCGACATATACGCATTAGCTTCACACATCGCCAAACACCTCCTTGATTTTCTCATCGACAGCGCGCTGGACCATATGCGGCAGCGGTTCATCGACGACTCCCACCAGTTTGACCGGTTCCTGGGTCAGCGGTAATAAGATTTTCATCGCAGCGCACGACATGATCGCTTCTGCCATTTTGGGAGTCACCTCTCCAAGCATGGCATTCGCCCATGTGATCGAGATGGAACCCAGGATCAGATCGGCCGTGGCTACAGTGTACACAATGGCGTTTTCACCGGAGGCGCCACGGTTGGCACCGGCTTTCAACATCTGAGCAGTAGCAATTGCATTGGTCCCTAAACCGACCAGCTCAATCGATTCACCATAGGCATCCTTGATATATTTTATCAACGTAGCGCCAATGCCGCCGCCTTGGCCGTCAATGACACAGATTCTCTTCATTGTCGATACCAATCCGTTTGAAAGCAAAAGCCACGAGGAGCTGCTTTACGCGAGCCTTCATGGCCTTTTTATGCAGTATCTTGAAAACCAGAATCACAACGATGGGTTCGGCCCCATCTGTTCTTCTCAAGACCTGTAGCTAAACGAAATAAGTTCAAATGTCAATAAAAACCGATCTTACCGATAGATATTAGCAAATCCTATAGAAACAAAAAATAACATTTATATTATCTATTTTACATATCGCTTTTATTTATAGTATGGACCTTCATAAATCACGATGAGGCTCTTTATGACTCACGATTTTGGCTTTACCTGAGAATGTGTATTTTTTGCTAACCGCGTTTGCTATGCGATAAAGCCAAGGATAGGACATACAAAATTACCCGTTGGGTGTTGAGCGCTATATTCATTTATGCCGGCGGCACCAAACTGCTGGAGCCGGAAATCTTCGCTGTTTTGTTAGAAGCATACGGTATCGTCCCCGAAGTACTGATTATTCCCGTGGCAATCGGGTTGCCGCTATTGGAAGTGACTGCCGGCATCGGGCTGCTGTTCGACATTCGCGGAAGCTTGGCGTTGATTGCCGGCTTGCTGCTGATTTTTATGGTTGTGCTTGGTTATGGTATCTGGATGGGACTGGATGTTGACTGCGGCTGCTTCGGACCTGAAGACCCGGAAGCCGAGGCGTTTCATGGTCTGAGACTGTCCGTGTTTCGGAATCTGGCCATGATGACTGGAGTCTTTTTTATATATGGATGGCGACGTTATTGTTTCATACGGCCAGTAGGCGTCATGGTTATTGTTAATCAACTATTCAGCAAAAGGAAAAAGGAAGATGAGTATGGGTAAATCTGTTTTGAAAATGTTTCTGATTGTGGGCTTGGTGGCCGGTATGGCAGCCCCTGCCTGGGCGTTTCTGAACACCAAATTTG
>JASFGH010000546.1:0-3075 GCA_050123865.1 Desulfobacterales bacterium
GTAGGGCACCAATCGGTTCCGGTGATTATTCCGCCAACCTACGCGTTTTCGATAGACCAGCAGGTGGCCGCCCACCTGGATTCTTTTTTGTCATCCACCTCATATCATTTTAAAAAGGTCCGCTTGCCCGAAAAACTGCTGGCTGTGCGCAGCGGCCTGGCCCAGTATGGTAAAAATAATATCTCCTATATCCCTAATCTTGGAAGCTTCTACCGGCCGGTGGTGTTTATCTCGGATATTCCCTGTGAAGCCGACGGCTGGGAAGCGCCCACCGTCATGGCCCGATGTGAAAAGTGCGCGGCCTGCATGAAAGCCTGTCCTACCAGCGCCATTTCCTCGGAGCGCTTCCAGCTGTATGCCGAGCGCTGCCTGACCTTTTGCAATGAAAGTACACGGGATTTTCCGAACTGGCTCTCGCCGGATTGGCATAATAGCCTGGTGGGCTGCATGATCTGTCAAAAAGTGTGCCCGGTCAATAAAGCTGTTGTCAAATGGATTGAGCCCGGTGAAACATTCAATGAAAATGAAACGGAGCTTATTTTAAGTGGCACTTCCACAGACCTGCTGCCGCGTCCGACCATTGAAAAGCTCAAAAGACAGGACCTCATGGAATATTATGATGTTCTAAGAAGAAATTTGAAAGCCTTAATCAATAAATCGAACGAATAGCGCTTACCATTACGTTTACTTCTGAGGTACTTGAAACCCGGACCATATAAATTGACACAGCAAAAGGGGGTGCTTTACAAGGGACTCACTAATAGCCGAACTTACGGAGGGCTCTGGTATCCTTACGCCAGTTCTTCTGGACCCGGACGAAAAGCTTTAAAAAGACTTTGGTATCCAGCATCTGCTCTATCTTTTTTCGTGATTCGATCCCGATGCGTTTGAGCTTGCTACCGTCCTTGCCAATGACAATACCTTTCTGAGATTCGCGCTCCAGGTGGATAGTGGCTTCAATTTTAATCAGCTTGCCTTTCCTTTCTTCCTTAAAGGTATCCACCGTTACCGCTGTGGCATATGGAACCTCCTCACCGGTCAGACGAAAAATGCTTTCGCGAATCATTTCCGCTGCGATAAAGCGCTCCGATAAATCCGTGAGCGCATCTTCTGGAAAATAGGGTGGGCCGCTTGGCAGCATATTCTGCATGGCGGCTGTCAGTTGCTCGATTTGAGTGCCTTCGGAGGCAGAGATGGGTATGATGACTTCAAAATAATATTCAGTCGACCATTTTTGAATTACCGCCAGCAGGTCTGTTTTGTTGACCTGATCGATTTTGTTCAGGGCCACAATCACCGGCCGCTCCTGTTTATGAAGCCGTTTGGCCAGAAAATATTCAGAGGTCGGGTCCGGATGGGCCGCGTCCAGAACAAACAGGATTAAATCGGCTTCGTCTATTGCCGCCAGGGCCGTATCGACGATCCGCAAATTGAGCGTATCTTTGGCTTTAAATATGCCGGGGGTATCAATAAAAACCACCTGCGCACCCTTTCGGTGCATGATGCCCAGGATTCGATTGCGGGTGGTCTGGGGCTTTTTGGAGGTTATGGCTATTTTTTCACCCAGCAGACGATTGAGCAGGGTGGATTTTCCGGCGTTGGGAGCTCCTACGATGGCGACGTAGCCGGACTTGAAGTCTTCGTATGTGTTGCGGGTGCTGGGCATGTCTTCAAATACATGGAGTATTGGAGTGTTGGAGTGTCCTTCTCCGCCGAAATAGCATCGGCTACGAAGGCCGGGCTGAGTACTGGATTTCGCGAATTCGCCAGATCGATAATTTCCAATTTGTTATCATTAAGAAAATTAGGCTCAGCCAATCAAATATAAGGCCCTGATAACCGTTTGTAAATTTGAATACCTTTTTTCAGCAAAAAGGATGTTTAGATTCAGGCCACATTTCCGATAATTGACATAATGCTGCGCCAGAGGGTGTCGCGGCCGCGGCGGGATTTAGCGGAAAACAGGATCAGATCCTTTGGGTCCATTGTGAGGGCTTGGGTAATGCGACGGTGCTGCTGGGCCAATTTGCTTTTGGATAGCTTATCGGTTTTTGTCAAAACCACGATAGCCGCGATGGCATAATGGTTGAGCCAGCCGAGCAGGTTTAATTCTTCCTGCAGCGGTGTGCGGCGAATATCCATAATGACCACTACTGCTTTTAAGGTCTGACGCCCGGAAAGGTAGGTTTCAATCATCGGGCCCCATTTTTTACGAACGGACGCCGGCACTTTTGCATATCCGTATCCCGGCAAATCAACGAAAACGACCTGGCCATTGATATCAAAAAAATTGATCAGCTGGGTGCGTCCGGGCGTCGAACTTGTCTTGACCATGCGTTTGCGATTGACCAGGGTGTTGATCAGGCTGGATTTGCCGACATTTGAACGGCCGGCAAAAGCAATCTCCGGCAGCTGCGCCGCTGGATATTCGGCGGGCCGGGTGGCGCTTTTGATAAATTCGGCAGACTTAATTTGCATTAGGAAGCATTTCGGCCGTTAAAAAGGTTGAGAGTCGTTTGTCCTCGGTTGCCATTTAAATATTGGCGTAGGGCGCAAGGCTCAAGGCAAAAAAGACGATTTGCACACAATGTGATGACCGTGCGCCGTGTACCCTGAACCAGCCTATTTGTTTGAAGAGCTGGGCTTTTTGCCGGTTGATAAATTATGCCCGGTCTTCCAAGTAACGTTGTAGCCGATTCATGCCTTCTTCGATATTTTCCAGCGAATTGGCATAGGAAAACCTTAAGTATCCCTCGCCGTTTTTGCCGAAATCAATTCCCGGGCTGACACCCACATGGGCTTTTTCCAGAATGTCAAAGGCCAGTTTGTAGGAGTCAGAGGAAATGTGTTTGGCATTGGCAAAAACATAAAACGCACCGGTGGGCTCCACCGTAATCCCAAGTCCCATCTCCTTTAAACGGCGAATGATAAATTTACGGCGCTTATTGTAGGTTTGCTGCATGCGGGCTACATCTTCGGCGCCAAATTTCAGGGCCGCAATACCGGCCTGCTGAACCATGGCATTGGCTGAAATAAAAAAGTTCTGTTGCAGTTTTTGCATGGGGCGAATAAACG
>JASFGH010000547.1:0-3070 GCA_050123865.1 Desulfobacterales bacterium
AGTCGGAGGCTTTCATATGCAAGGCATTTAAGGGCGAGGCGATAGTCAACTATGCCTCGGCCTGAATAACGCAGCAGATGGAAGCCTCCGGCTCGCCGACGGGGTGAAAATTAATGAGGTAAAATGATTTTTTTCATCCTTTGTACATTGTTGGTATTTTGAATCAGTTCTATAATTTGTTTAGCTTGCTGTAATTTAATGCAATCTCAACTTCTCATTAATTTTCATGCAAGATTCAGGTATAAATGTGATTCAAGCTGTCGCTGATATTGAGTCTGTGTTTGAACTTATTGCTGGAGGAGTCATGCCGAAGAAACCGACGATCAAAACTACGCTGCCGGGGCCACGTGCCAAAAAGCTAATTAAACTCGACAAATCCTATGTTTCCCCATCGTACACCCGCGTTTATCCGCTGGTGGTTGACCAGGCCGAAGGAATGTGGGTTCACGATGTCGATGGAAACTGCTTTTTGGATTTCACAGCCGGGATCGCTGTAAATGCTTCCGGCCATTGCCATCCGCATGTTGTCAGGGCCATCCAGAAGCAAGCCGAGCAACTGCTGCACATGTCCGGAACCGACTTTTACTATACGCCCCAGATTCACCTGGCCGAGAAAATGGCTTCGATTGTACCCGGGAACGGTCCCAAACGGGTGTATTTTGGAAACTCGGGGGCCGAGGCCGTTGAGGCGGCCTTTAAGCTGGCGCGCTGGCATACCAAGCGTGAGCTCAATATCGCCTTTTTCGGGGCCTTTCATGGGCGTACCATGGGTGCCCTTTCCTTGACGGCCAGCAAAACCGTTCAAAAAAAGCATTACAATCCATTCGTGCCCGGCATTACCCATATTCCTTATGCATACTGCTATCGCTGCGCCTACAACCTATGCTATCCCGATTGCGATCTGTTTTGCGTGAAATGGATAGAAGACACATTGTTTCGGACAACTGTGCCGCCGGAAGAAGTGGCGGCCATCTTTGTCGAACCCATTCAGGGGGAAGGCGGCTATATTGTGCCGCCGCCGGGATTCCATAAGGAAATGTATCGTATCGCCAAAAAATACGGCATCCTTTACGTCGCCGATGAAGTCCAATCCGGTATGGGACGTACCGGCAAAATGTTTGCCATCGAGCACTTCAAGGCCAAGGCGGATATTATGGCCGTGGCCAAGGGTATTGCTTCGGGCATGCCACTTGGCGCCATGGTGGCATCCGCCAAAATTATGAATTGGGAAGCTGGCTCGCATGCATCCACGTTCGGCGGCAACCCGATTTCATGCCAGGCGGCCATGGCAACCATCGAGTTGCTGGAGAAAAGCCTGATGAAAAATGCGACCGTTCAGGGCAAGCGCCTCATGAAAGGCTTGCGAGAACTCCAGAAAACCTATGAATGCATGGGTGATGTCCGCGGCAAAGGGCTGATGGTGGGCGTCGAATTCGTCAAGGATCGGGAAACCAAAAAACCGGCCACCAAATGGCGACCGGCCATCATTCGCAAAGCATTTGAAAAAGGCCTGCTGATTTTGGGCTGCGGCGAAAATAGCATCCGCTTCTGTCCGGCGCTTACCGTGACTGCCAAAGAAATCGATCTGGGTCTGACTATATTCGAAGAGGCGGTTAGGGAGGTTGCCGGCTAATCAGAAGCTATCTTATAAACAGCATCTCACGCCCAATGGCTGCGTTGCGATTCAGTTTATATAGCGGTTGTCATGTTTATAATAATTTCAAGCTGTTACAAACTACTATGATTCTTTTTAACAAATATGGCAAACGGAACATATTTATACAACCGCTATAATTCATAGGCTGGATGTTTGTGAGTCAGCCTGCAACGAGCCGTTCGGCCCTGAGCTCACGGCCAAAGGGCTCAGCCGAGTCGAAGCATGGCAGTCCACCGCGGCTGCCGTTTGTGTAAAAAGGCACAACTGGAAAACAACCGAGGACGAGTGCGATCGGATCATAAGACATTCGTCCTCGTCGTTGTCCTAGTGCTCGTCTTCTAAGATTCAAACCACTAAGCACTGCAACTCGCAACCCACTACCCGATAGACAGTCTCCAGCAGCCCGCAGCGCAAGGCGCTATGTGTGATCGAATGGACCCGAGGCGAGCCATTGATGAACGGCTTGCGCCACACCACCATTGTCGTTTGAGGACACCGTTGGGAAGCGGTCGGTTAAATCCGGTGGCGCATTCCGGACCACAAAGCTGCATCCCGCCCAGTCAAGCAGGTCCAGGTCATTGTAGTCGTTGCCAACTGAAAGCGCCCGGTCGGCGTTCAGGCCAAATTTTTCTGCCAGCCAGGCAGCGGCGAGGCTTTTCGATACGCTTGCCGGAAAGATCTCAATCCAGGTGGAACGCCCGTCAAGAGGAGAAGTCGTCTGGATGATATTAAAATCCGGCAAAGCCGTCCGCAGTGTCTGAATTAACGGGCGGGTATCTTCAGGCGGAACGACGGCAAGCAATTGGGTTGCCATGTCAAAGCCATCATGGCGCTTATCCATCGGTTTTGCAAATTGACGGTAGATGTCGATGCGCTTGCTGAAATCCGCATTATCGGATGTTGATTCAAAATAGCTGAAGGCATGGTTATCCGGGATCGGACGGTGAACCATAAAATCAAGCTGGCTTGCCTGCAGGATTTGAATCGCTTGACTCACCTGATGGGCCTCCAGGCCGGTGTTGCGGATGATTAGGCCATCGGGATGCAGATTGATACCGGCACCGCTTGAAAATATGAGAAAATCCACCGGCAGGTTTGAAATGGGAATGGTATTGATCGAATAGAGCGATCGGCCGGTCGCAATTGCCCTCGCAATACCCAGCTCACCAAGCCTTTTTAAAGCCTCCAGATCTTCACTTGAAAAGCTGCGGTCCGTTTTCAGCAGGGTCCCGTCAAAGTCACAAACAAACAATCCGTTCGGGCTTTTTCCTTTATGCCAATTTTTTCGTGGAATCTCGTTGCAAATGCTCATGCCGATAAATGCTTGTGTTTTGTGGTTATTCCTGTTTGTTAATTTTTACGACCCATCGATTGCATAAATGATAGGGTTTGGGCCTTAGCGTGTCAAATGAA
>JASFGH010000548.1:0-3061 GCA_050123865.1 Desulfobacterales bacterium
AGGAGTTGCGCAAGGCATTAGACGATTTCGATGCTCAGATGCCGTTGTCTGTAGGGGTGCCGCGCGGGTCAGTTCTGGGCCCCCCATTCGGAAACACCCCGCTGCAATGGCCCAGATGGGTGCTCGAAGGAATTGTTGATCAGCTGATTATCGATCAAAATTCCTGCCAATGCCCGTCCATGTGGCATCCGCTGTGGCCCATGCACCGGGGGGGCGGCTATGTTCAAAATTATTTAAATGGCCACGGCATGGCAGCGCTTGAGGAAGATGTAGTCAATACCTATGCGCCTGTATTTGACAGCCATAGCACAAAACTTTATTTAGCCAGGCAATGGCAGGAAAGATCACAGACAAAAGAAAAAGAATTATTGAGGCTGCCGGGCGTTGCGGGCCTTGTATTCAGCTCATTTCGGCATGATAACCCGGGACCCATTAAGCGAAACAACTGGATCGCTTAGAAGTGATTAGAAGCCATTTCAAAACCTCTTTTTTGCTGGTTTGCGGCTTTTGTAAAGCGCTAAGCTCGTTGCACTAAATCTTGAAAACTCGGGCTAAAGCCCTCAAACAGTTCAAGATTTTACGTTCCACTTCGCTAAGCGCTTTTCGACAAAAGTCCGCAAAATTGACTCCAAAAAGATTTTGAAATGGCTTATAGGAAACCACTTCTATCAATAATAATAAATATAGAAAGTTGGGATATACGATTAAATGAGGTGAGCGTAGCAATAAGAGACAGATAACCAAAAACGAACAACGAATAACCCAATTTGCTCAAAGCAAATTGGGTTATAGGGAGGGAGGAAGATGAGAGAACTAATCATAGATGGGAAGACAATCCAAGATGACGGTGATTGCTGGGTGATCGCCGAAGTCGGGCACAACCACCAGGGCAAACTCGAAACGGCCAAAGAGATGTTTCGTGTTGCCAAAGAATGCGGTGCCGATGCGGTCAAACTGCAAAAGCGTGACAACCGGGCACTGTATACGCAAGAAGGGTATAACAAGCCCTACGATAATATCAACAGCTACGGCGCTACTTACGGCGAGCATAGAGAAGCACTCGAATTTGGATGGTACGAATACAAGGAACTAAAAGATTATGCCGCCGAACTGGGCATTACGTTTTTTTCGACGGCCTTTGATTTTTCCAGTGCCGACTTTTTAGCGAAGCTGGATATGCCGGCCTATAAAATCGCCTCGGGTGATTTAAAAAACATCCCGCTGCTCAAGCATATTGCCCAGATTCAAAAGCCCATGATCGTCAGCACCGGCGGTGGAACGATGGAAGATGTCAACCGGGCCTATGATGCCATTATGCCGATCAATCGGCAACTGGCCCTGCTCCAGTGCACGGCCGGTTATCCGGCCGAATTTGATGAGCTCAATTTAAGGGTGATTACCAGCTTCCGTGAGCGCTTTCCGGATACCGTTGTCGGACTGTCATCGCATGACAACGGCATTGCCATGGCGGTGGCAGGCTATATGCTGGGCGGGCGCATTGTCGAAAAACATTTTACCCTCAACCACACCTGGAAGGGCACCGATCACGCCTTCTCTCTGGAACCCATTGGTTTCAGGAAAATGGTTCGTGATCTTAAACGCACGCGGGTGGCAATCGGTGACGGGGTCAAAAGGACCTATGACAGTGAAGTGAGCCCGATCATAAAAATGGGCAAAAAAATTGTGGCTGCCCGTGATTTGCCGGCGGGCTACACCCTTCGGCGTGAAGACCTGGCATTGAAATCACCGGGTGACGGTCTGCCGCCCTATGAAATGGAAAAAGTGATCGGACGGGTGACCCTGCAACCCCTGTCTGAAGATGAAGACATCACATTTGATGTTTTAAACGGCGCTCAGGAGTGGTCGGAGGCGGCAGCATCTTGAAAGATTTGTTCAGCTTAAAAGGGGAAATTGCGGTCGTTACCGGTGCTCTGGGCAAATTAGGCCCGATCTGGATCGACACGCTACTGGCGGCCGGCGCGCGTGTTTTTGCGCTGGACCATCCGGAAGCGAACCTATCGGATGCATTTAAACAGCTGCAGGCTTATTATAACGAAGGGCGTCTGAAGTTTGCACCCGCCGACGTCAGGGAGCGCCAGGCGCTGGAGGCTGCATCTGAGCAGTGTCTTGAGGCCATGGGCGTGCCGACCATCCTGGTCAACAATGCCGGTATCGATCAACCGCCCCATCTGGTTGACAAAGGATGCTGTCTGGAAGAGATCCCCTTTGAATTAAACCGGGAAGTCTTTGAGGTTAATGCCCTGGGCCTTTTTCTGGTGACCCAGGTTTTCGGCGGCCAGATGGTCAAAGCGCGCCGGGGATCCATCATCAATATTGGATCGCTTTATGCCAGTGTTGCGCCTGATGCTCGCTTTTACGATCATATCGAATGTGATCCGCCCTTTCTTAAACCACCGGCATATGGCGCTTCCAAAGCAGCTGTTGTCAATTTAACCCGCTATCTGGCGACATTGTGGGCGTCATGCGGTGTGCGCGTGAATGCGCTTTCACCGGGAGGTGTGCTGGGAGACCAGGATCCTGAATTTAAGCAGAAGTTTTGTGAGCGCGTTCCGCTCGGCAGAATGGCAGAGGATGCAGATTTGCGCGGACCCTTGCTTTTTCTCGCATCAGCTGCATCTGCCTATGTGACCGGCATCGAACTGGTGGTCGACGGCGGGTTTACGGCCTGGTAAGGTTTCCGGTGTCAGGTTTCAGGTGTCAGCGAACTGAAGACAGATACAAATAATTGTAGATTTTAAAATACAGATCTCAGATTTCGGAATTTTTAACCAGAGGATATGAGTTTGGATTAGGCGCAGCAATAATCAAAAAGACTTATCACGAAAACACGAAATAAATGAAAGCACAAAACTTTAAATGGTTATCCGCTTTCGTGTTTTCGTGGTTCAATTTGTTGATGTTTTATGGCTGAAAAACAACCCACAATCGTTGCCTTGATACCGGCGCGGGCCGGCTCAAAGCGGGTGCCGGATAAAAACATCCGCTCCCTGGCCGGCCACCCGGTAATGGCGTATACCATTGCAGCGGCCTTAGACAGTGG
>JASFGH010000549.1:0-3054 GCA_050123865.1 Desulfobacterales bacterium
TCGTCAAAGCACTCAAGGCCTGCGACGGCAACATCACGCGTGCGGCTGCCAGGGTGGGAATCAAAAGACCCAACTTCCACACCTTGATGAAGAAGCATAATCTGTCCGTCAAAGATTTGAGCCGCATGTCCGACCCGGCGGGACATTAACCAAAAAAAGGCAGTGGCGTGTATGGACGGCCATACATTTGATAACCAAATGAATTTTTTCGCAATAATCGCAATTGCATGGCGTTGAGGTGTATAGCGCTTCATACGATTGGCCCGATCGGCAGCAGGGTTTCACGGTGATGCCGTCGATCGCAATATATCGATATGATTTGATAAAACCAGCAGCCCGATTGTTTTTCGAAGCGACCCCGAACATGGCACACAATTTGCCACACAAGGGGTTGAACACGCGAAAAAACGCTTATTCGAAAAACCTTTTAAAATAGGAGGACCGCCATGAAAGCCATCCAGGAGTTGAATATGACCGAGCACGGTATTCCGCCTCACATTCTGGTGATGGAGGATGAGGCCAGCGTGGCGCAGGGGCTGCAAATGGTGCTGTCGGAAGAGGGCTACGATGTCGATTTGGCCATGACCGGCAGTGGTGCGCTGAACGCCTTTCACCAAAAGGGCTTCGACCTGCTGGTTGCCGATCTGCGCCTGCCGGACATTGACGGAATGGAGGTCATCCGGCAGGTCAAGGAAACCAAGCCCGACACGGAGGTGATTGTCATCACCGGTTACTCCAGTATTGATTCCGCGGTGGAAGCCATGAAGCTGGGCGCTTTTGAGTACCTTCCGAAACCCTTTACCGATGACCAGTTCAAGGAGGCTGTCGACGGCGCTTTGAAGGAGAAAAAGGCGGTTTCAGCCGAAAAACCGGCAGTCGATTTTGAAACCGAGGAAGGCCGGTTGATTCAAAAGCGGGAGGTGATCCGGGTGCTCGATCGAACCGCGGAAGACCCGGATTTCTGGCTCGATCTAATGGAAAAAGGCTCCGCGGCGCTGGAAGATTATCAGCTTTCCGGCAGGGCCAAGTATGCCATCAGCCAGGGGGACCTCAACTGGATAAACGAAAATGTGGGCGAGCTCACCCAGAAGCAGTTGATGTTTATATATAAGCGACTGGAGCGGGAAGCCTGGTAACACGGTCCGATTTAAAAGATATAATCGTTGCTGGATAATCGATCTTTTCAGCAGTAAATATTCAGCTGTTTTACGTTGGAAAAATGGAATGATGGAATAATGGAATGTTGGATGAGTAATGAACAAATTTGATTTTATACCGTTCATTATTCATAAAACCCCATTATTCCAATTTTCCAAAATTCCAGTATTCCAGCTGAAAGAAATTTAATTTAGCGGTTCAACTGCGGAGATAAATTATGGCTGAGATTCATTCCAATGAAGGTAAGAATGGTGCGGTGATGGTGGTGGGCAGCGGCATTGCCGGTATGCAGGCGGCTTTAGATGCGGCCGATTCAGGCTTTTTCGTTTACGTGGTCGAAAAGTCTGCCGCCATCGGCGGGGTGATGGCGCAGCTGGACAAGACCTTTCCGACCAATGACTGTTCGATGTGAATTCTGGCACCGAAACTGGTCGAGGTCGGCCGGCACCCCAACATCGAGCTGCTCACCCTCTGCGAAGTCTCCGCTGTCGACGGTGATGAAGGCAACTTCAGGGTCAGCGTAATCCAGCAACCCCGGTATGTGGATATGAATAAATGCATTGCCTGCGGCCAGTGCGCTGCAAAATGCCCCAAAAAAGTTGTCGACACCTACAATCAAGGTCTGATCAAGCGCAAGGCGATATATGTGCCTTACTCGCAGGCCGTGCCCCTTAAATACACCATTGATCCGCAGAACTGTATCTACCTGACCAAAGGAAAATGCGGCGCGTGCGAAAAAATTTGCCCCAGCGGCGCCATTCATTTCGATGATCAGCCCAAAGAGATGACACTCGAGGTCGGCTCTGTCATTCTGGCTCCCGGTTTTCAGCCCTATGATCCGGCCGGTGAGGATATATACGCTTATGACAAGTCAGCGGATGTGGTGACGGCGCTGGAATTTGAACGCATACTTTCGGCCACCGGCCCCTATGAAGGGCATTTGCTAAGGCCTTCGGCAGCATCTCAGCAAAGACCGCCGCGCAAAATTGCCTGGGTTCAATGCGTGGGTTCCAGGGACATCAACCGCTGTGAAAACGGATATTGCTCTGCGGTCTGCTGCACAATTGCCGTCAAACAATCCGTGATGGCTAAAGAACACTGCGCCGGACCGTTGGACTGCGCCATTTTTTATATGGACATGCGAACCCAGGGAAAGGATTTTGATCGGTATTTTGAAAACGCCGGCCGCAAGGGGATTCGCTTCGTTCGATCCCGCATCCATTCCATCACCCCTGCCAGCGACAGCGAAGACCTTCTGATTCGGTATGTAAATGAAGATGGATCGACAACCGAGGAGGCCTTCGACATGGCGGTGCTTTCAACCGGCTTGCAGGTTGCCCCCGAGGTCTCGCAACTTTCCAACCGCCTGGGCATTGAACTCGATCCCTATCGGTTTGTGCAGTCAGACAGTTTTCATCCGGTGGCGACTTCCAGACCGGGAATATACGCCTGCGGCGCATTTACCGGCCCTAAAGATATCCCTCAATCGGTTATGGAAGCCAGCGCGGCGGCCTGCGCAGCAACTGAAAATCTGGCTGAAGCTCGCCACAGCCTTACTGCCGCAAACGAAACGGCCCCGCAAAAAGATGTTCGGCGGGATCCACCTCGAATCGGTGTATTTGTTTGCAATTGCGGCATCAACATCGGCGGTGTGGTCGACGTTCCCGCTGTGGTCGAAGATGCCAAAACGCTGCCAAACGTGGTGTATGTCGAAGAAAATCTGTTTACCTGCTCCCAGGACACTCAGGACAAGATAGCAGCGGTCATCAAGGAAAAAGGCCTGAATCGCATCGTTGTTGCTGCCTGCACTCCGCGGACTCACGAGGCACTTTTTCAGGAAACACTGACGGGTGCGGGTCTGAACAAGTATCTGCTGGAAATGGCCAACATTCGCAA
>JASFGH010000550.1:0-3050 GCA_050123865.1 Desulfobacterales bacterium
TCCAGGCCGCAGCGACCAAAGAAGAAGCCCTTGAATATATTGATGAAAACAAGGATCTGGATCTCGCTGTTCTGGATATTCGATTGGTTGACGTGGATGAAAGCAATGAGGACGGTATTCATTTGCTGGCCGAAATACGCAACCGACTTCCGTTTACCCGTGTGATCATGGTCACCGGCTACGGTACCATGGAAACGCAACGCAAAGCGTTCAAACAGTATCAGGCTTTTGATTTTTTTAGCAAGGCCCAGTTTGATTCCGAGGAATTTAAAAATGCCTTTCAGGAGGCCATTGAGCAAGCAGCCCGGGAGCGGCAGTTCTGGAAGGATAAAGAAATTGCACGCGAGCAACAATATCAGACCTGGCAGAGGGAAAAATGTTGAGCCGATCGTTTGGAAGTTACTCAGCGATGCCTTCTTTCCGGGTCGGTTCAAAATGATAACAAACCGGAATTTAATCCAAAACGAAAAACGTTCTGATTGCGCAAAGGAGGCCAAATTTGACCAAAGAAGAATTGCGGATAGGCGTTTTTGTATGTGATTGCGGCTCCAATATTGCCGGAGTTATCGATGTCGATGAGGTCCAACGGTTCGCCGGGACGTTGCCGCATGTGGTCGTGGCGGTGCGGAACAAATACACGTGTTCCGATCCGGGCCAGCAAGAAATTCAACAAACCATTTTCGATCAAAAGCTCAACCGTGTGGTGGTCGCATCTTGTTCACCGGCTTCTTACGAACCCATTTTTCGGCAATGCATCCAAGCAGCCGGGTTGAACCCCTATCTGCTGGAAATGGCGAATATTCGCGAGCACTGTTCCTGGGTGACGCCTGATCGTGAAGCTGCCACCCGTAAAGCACTGGATATCGTCCGGGTTGCCGTTGCCCGCGCCAAATGGCTCTACCCCCAAGATGAGGAGCACATTCCGGTCACGGATGCGGCGCTGGTGATTGGCGGGGGAGTGGCCGGCATGCAGGCAACCCTGGATCTGGCAGATGCTGGGCACCCGGTTTATCTGGTTGAAAAAAAGCCGTCCATTGGCGGCATTATGGCCCAGCTCGACAAAGTCTATCCGGACATTGAGTGCAGCATCTGAATCCTCGGGCCCAAGATGATGGATGTCGGTCGGCATCCCCGAATTGAGCTCATGACCAACGCTGTTTTAGAAGATGTTACCGGATACGTGGGCAATTTTAAAGCGCGGATTCGAAAAAAGCCCCGCTATGTCGATGAGGACCAATGCACGACCTGCGGTGATTGTGTGGCGGTCTGTCCGGTGGTCGTGCCCGACGAATTTCAAATGGGACTCAGCAGCCGCCGGGCGATCTATATCCCATTTCCTCAGGCCGTCCCTTCGGCTTATGTGGTTTCAGCCGAAGATTGTTTGGGTCGCAACCCGATCGCCTGTGGCAAGTGCATTGAATCCTGTGAGAAAAATTGCATTAATTTTGATCAGAAAGACGAGCTTGTCGATATTGATATCGGCGCTATTATTGTTGCCACCGGCATGGACGTATACGATCCGACCGCGCTGGATGAATACGGGTACACGCGTTTTGTCAATGTTGTCACCAGCCTTGAATTTGAACGGCTGATCTCTACCGGAGGCGCATTGGGCGGAAATTTAGGACGCCCCAGCGACAAGAAGCGACCCTTGCGTGTCGGCTATATTCAATGCGTCGGCTCCCGAACTCAGGACCCTAGCCGCGGCAACCCTTATTGTTCCAACATTTGCTGTATGAACAGCATCAAAGGCGCCCAATACCTGGTCGATAACTACCCGGATACGGATATTACGATTTTTTATACTGATATTCGCGCCTATGGTAAAGGGTTTGAAGAGCTTTTGATGCGCACCCGCGGCCATGGGGTCCGATATTTACGCGGCTTGCCCGGTGAGGTCCGGGAAGATCCGCACAGCAAAAACTTGTGGGTGACCGTTGAAAATACAACGGAAAAGCGACTCGAAAAATTAGAATTTGACATGCTGGTGCTGGCCGTTGGTGCTGTGCCGGCCGTTGATACGGAGTTTGTGCGTCAGATGATCAGCCTGTCAAAATCTCCCGGCGGATTTCTAAAAGAAGCCCATGCCAAGCTGAGGCCGGTGGATACGCCCACCAAGGGGGTTTTCATAGCCGGCGCGGCTGAAAGCCCCAAAGATGTTCGTGAAAGTGTCACCCAGGCCAGCGCCGCCAGTTCGCGGGCCTCTATTTTATTGCAAAAGAATCACTTCGCCGTAGAGGCGATTACAGCGGTTGTATATGAAGAGCCTTGCACCCGCTGCGGTCAATGCGCCCAAGTCTGTCCTTTTGGTGCCATAACCTGGGAAAAGAAGCAGGTGCCCCAGATCATCAGTGCGGCCTGTGCCGGATGCGGGACCTGTGCAGCCGAATGCAAATTTGGGGCCATTGAAATGCGCCATTTTTCAGACCAGGCGATCTATGCCCAAATTGACGCTATTCTGGAAGAAAACGGTCAGGAAAAAATCGTAACCTTTGCCTGTAATTGGTGTTCCTATGCTGGAGCCGACACAGCAGGCCTGAGCCGTATGGCTTACCCGCCGCATGCCCTTATTATCCGCACGATGTGCTCGGGGCGGGTGCATCCCGAATTTGTGTGGTATGCATTTCAAAAGGGTGCACCCGTTGTGCTGGTTTCTGGCTGTCATTATGTCGACTGTCATTATATTGATGCCAATCGAAGTACGGTTCGTCGCATTGACGGCTTGTGGGATAAATTGATAAAAATGGGTATCCGACCTGAGCGGCTGATGTTGGAATGGTGTTCGGCCGCTGAAGGTGGCCGCTGGCAGACCATCATGCTGGAAGCTGAGAAGAAGCGCCAGTCGGTGACACCTGAAGAAATAGAGTTAACCCGTTCTGAGCTGTCCAAGGTTCGGGTGCCCCGGCCCCGGAATCCCAAACCGGCTGAGGAAAACAGTGCAGCTCAATTTCATTGCCACCGTTGCGGTCACCTATGGGACGGTCGCTACAACGTGGAGTGGGAGCGTATCTGTCCCAACTGCCGATCCAACAGTGTGCACTGGTTGCGAC
>JASFGH010000551.1:0-3045 GCA_050123865.1 Desulfobacterales bacterium
TTTTGGCGGCGGTGGCCGTACCGCGCTATATCGACCTGGAAGTCAACGCCAAAGAAAAAGCCATCGATGCCGGCATATCGGAACTCAATGGGCGCGAAAGCCTCACATGGGCCGATCACAAGATTTCCGCCACCGGATATGAAGGCGACCCTGCAGTTTACGGTGGCACCCACACCAGCGCCCCCGGGGTAGATTATAACCTTGGCAACGATTACACATGGAGCGGTTCCCTAACCAACACTGGGGGGACACTCACATTTAAAAATCAAGGGGTTACCTTGATCCGTGATTTGTCGACTACCGGGCAACCGGCAGTATGGCGTCGGTAGTTGATATAGTGCCCTGTTTTTGTGCTTTATTTACCGCGAATGGATAATTCGAATGTAAACAAAGGGTTTACATTGCTTGAAATTATCGCCGCGATGGTGATTTTGAGCATTTTAGCGGCGGTGGCCATCCCGCGCTACATAAGCCTGGATGACAGCGCCAGACAAAAGGCCATCGATGCCGGAATCGCCGAGCTCAACGGTCGCGAAACCTTGACCTGGTCCAACCAGAAAATAGGCGATAGTTACCAAGACGACGCGGTTCTGTTCACGCTGGTGGATACCCACCTGGGTGTTGATTATACTTGGAGTGGCCCCGGTCCGGATGCCAGTGGGGGGACCCTGATATTTCGGCAAAGCGCCGCCGTCACCCTGGTAAGAAGCACCTCAACGACAGTAACGCCCGGTAGCTGGTCGCGCTAAAATCAGCGTGAATCAGCGATCGACCCAAAAGACCCATCGCAGGTTACAAAGAGCAGCGCATTTGCGCTGCTCTTTTTTTGTGACCGATGCTGCCAACAAAAAATAAAGTCCAGTCGCGGGAGTTTTTAGGCTTGCCGGGATGATATCCTGTGTTATATTGTAGAAACAAACCTCACGCAAAGACGCCAAGACGCCAAGATTATTTGACATTTTATTCAAATACGCTTTTGCGGTCTTTGCGACTTTGCGGCTTTGCGAGAGATATTCCGTCAGCAAACTATTGCTGCCCCAGCATCAAATTTCGAAATACTGAACTCTTGAAAGGACGACCTTATGAAACTGGCAGTTAGCGGCAAGGGCGGCGTCGGCAAAACGACCTTTGCCTCACTGATGATTAGAACCCTCAGTGCAGAGGGAAAACGGGTACTGGCCATCGATGCCGACCCGGACGCCAACCTG
Organism: Desulfobacterales bacterium; assembly: GCA_050123865.1. GTDB lineage: Bacteria > Desulfobacterota > Desulfobacteria > Desulfobacterales > JAHEIW01 > JAHEIW01. The sequence continues at coordinate 1,209 of JASFGH010000551.1, forward strand.
GCGGCCGCCGTAGGGATTGTCGATGCGGATAAAATCGCTCCGATCGCTGAAATGGAGGACCTCGTCTTTGAGAGAACCGGGGCTAAACCCGGCAGCATCGGCGGCTATTTCAAACTCAACCCCAAGGTGGATGATCTGCCCGATGAAATTTCGGTTCAATTTGACGGCATCAAGCTCATGCGCCTGGGCGGCATCAAAAAAGGCGGCTCCGGATGCATCTGTCCCGAAAGCTCACTGCTGCGGGCCCTGGTGATGCACATCGTGCTGGCGCGCGACGAAGTGGTGGTCATGGATATGGAAGCCGGTATCGAGCACCTGGGCCGCGCAACCGCCAAAGCGGTGGACAGGCTCATTGTGGTCGTTGAACCGGGCCGGCGCAGCATCGATACGGCCGAACATATCCGCAAACTGGCCGCGGAAATCGGGCTGAACCACATCGCGGTGGTCGGCAATAAAGTTCGCGGACCGAAAGACGAGGAATTTTTGCAAACACACCTGGATGACTTTGAATTCCTTGGCTTTCTGCCTTATGATGAAGCTTTGATCGAAGCAGACCTCAATGGCATATCACCCTTTGATGTGGACTCGCCGTCCAAAGCGCAAGTGAAGGCAATGATCGAAAAACTCTGATGACAAAACGCGGCAAACGTTTCTTCCGGCCCAGGCGTTATCCCCGCAAGAAACCCACAACACCCCATTTAAAGCCCGGCGCCGTTGCCAGGCTCCGCCAAATTTTTGCGGGGATCGGCGTGCCGGACAACCCGGCTTTTACTCCCGATGCCTTTCAACTCGAAGCCCTTGACGCCATACAAAAAAGTGACTGCCTCGTGACCGCGCCCACGGGTTCGGGGAAAACCTGGATTGCCGAAAAGGCCATCGCCCGGGTTCGAAACAGCGGCGGAAAGTCCTGGTATGCCTGCCCGCTAAAGGCGCTCAGCAATGCCAAATATTCGGAATTTTCCCATATTTTCGGGCATACCGAGGTCGGCATCTTAACCGGCGATCGCAAAGAAAACACGGATGCCGCCATCATTGTGGGAACCACGGAAATCCTGCGCAACCAGCTGTACGATGCCATGCACCGCGGTCAATTGCTGGCCACCGATTTTGTGGTGCTGGATGAAGCCCACTTCCTGGGCGATCCGGACCGCGGTGTGGTGTGGGAAGAGATCATGATTTATCTGCCGGAGCGCATCCCCCTGCTTTTGCTGTCGGCAACCATCGGCAATGCCGATCAAATTGCCGGCTGGCTGTCTTGGATCCGATCTGTCCCCTGTGCGGTTATCAAAGAGATAAAGCGACCGGTACCGCTGGTCCCCATTTTCTTGCATCCTTCCGGTACCCTGCTGCCGCTAACCGAATCGGCAAAAGCCACCGGCAAAGAAAAAATCTCCAAAAAAGTCTCTGAGTTTTTGAAGAAAAAACGGTCACGGCAGCGCCGGCTGCCCGATCATCGGGTGCCGTTTGACGATGTCCTGCGCGTGCTGCAAAAATACCACCTGCTGCCGGCTCTTTTTTTCTTGAAATCCAGGGCAGACTGCGATCGTGCCCTGGAGTTGTGCCGTGGGAAATCGCCGATCGACAATGACCGTAAGGCAGTTCTGAGAAAGCGTGTCGATGCCTTTGCCCGTCAGAGCCTGCACATTCGCAAACACCGTCAACGCTGGTTTCTTGAAAACCTGGCAATCGGTTCCCATCATGCCGGTCAGCTGCCCACCTGGAAACTGATGCTCGAGCGGCTGATGAGCGACGGCTTGCTCGATGCGGTATTTGCCACATCCACTGTCGCCGCCGGTGTTAATTTTCCGGCGCGAACCGTGGTCTTTTTGAACTCGGA
>JASFGH010000552.1:0-3045 GCA_050123865.1 Desulfobacterales bacterium
TCCAAATCCGGCGGTTGGGGGTTCGAATCCCTCCTGGCCTGCCATCTCTTTTTTTTTAAGGCTCAGGGTTTGAAGGTCAGGGAACGATGGAATTCCTCATATCTTTGACGCTTTGAGCTTTCAACATTTTAGGAGTGATATGGGACGGCTACAACGAAAAAAAACATCTGGCGCCAAAAAAAAGAAGAAAAAATCGGTCGCGTCTGCTGCAACCCAAAAAGTTCAAAAGACCGCTGATATCAGCGCAAAGAAGACGGCCCGTGTTGCCACGCGCAGTAAAAAGGCCCAGGCGGCAAAACCGGTGGCAACCAAGAAGCCGTCACCGGCCGTCAGCACCTTGACTGCCAAGCCAAAGACCAACTTTATTCAAGCGGCGATCCAATTTTTAAGAGAGGTCAAAATAGAGCTAAAAAAGGTGACCTGGCCGTCGCGCAAACAAACCATCGGCTCCACCGCGGTTGTCATTGCACTGGTTCTAATTATTTCCATGTTTCTTGGAGTCGTTGATATCGGCTTGTCCAATCTGATCCGTGTAGTCTTGCAATAAAATGAGGAGGAAAACGATTGGGGCTTAAATGGTATATTATCCACGTCTATTCAGGCTTTGAAAACAAAGTCAAAGCCAGCCTGGAAGAACGCATTGCCACATCCTCGCATGCGGATAAATTTGGAGAGGTGGTTGTGCCAACCGAGGAAATTGTTGAACTTGTGAAAGGCAAACGCAAAACATCGGCACGCAAGTTTTATCCAGGCTACATCCTGGTCCAGATGGATCTAAATGATGAAACCTGGCATATCGTCAATGACACCGCGAAAGTAACCGGCTTTTTGGGCGGCCGGCGTAAACCGACGCCGCTATCCGAAGAAGAGGCGGCTCGGATTCTAAATCGCATGGAAGCCGGCAAGCTTAAGCCGCAACCCAAATATTTTTTCGAATCCGGAGACGAAATTCGCGTCATTGACGGGCCTTTTACAAATTTCAATGGAACCGTTCAGGAAGTCAATCCCGAAAAGGGAAAGATCAAGGTTCTGGTCAGCATCTTCGGGCGTTCAACACCGGTTGAATTGGAATTTGTCCAGGTTCAAAAGCTATAACCCAACCCGATTGAGTTAAAACCCACTCGGGAGTTATTGGTTATCTGCTATTCGTTATTCGTTCACAGCGAGAATGATTGGTCCGAAAATATCATTAGTATCAAATTCGAATAACAAATAACAGATAACAATTAACACCTAACTGAGCGTTTTTGCTCAGTTTGAGCAACGGAGTAGGAAAAAACAAATGGCAAAAAAAGTATTGGCAATGATCAAATTGCAGGTGGAAGCTGGGAAAGCCAATCCGTCGCCACCTATTGGTCCAGCGCTGGGTCAACATGGCGTCAATATTATGGATTTTTGCAAGGCATTTAACGCCAAAACAACCAATGAAGAGGGCATGATCATACCGGTTGTTATAACCGTTTATCAGGATCGATCTTTTTCATTTATTACCAAAACGCCGCCTGCCGCGGTTTTGTTGAAGAAAGCCGCTCAAATTGCGAAAGGCGCCGCAGACCCCAAGCGGGAGCGTGTGGGGTCCGTTACCCGTCAGCAGGTTGAAGAGATTGCAAAATTGAAAATGGTTGATTTAAACGCCAATGATTTGGACGCCGCCTGCAAGATCATCGCAGGAACGGCAAGGAGTATGGGTATAGAAGTGGGTACATAAATACCGTTGCGGGATGGGATTACAGGGCAGGGGTTAAACAGTATTAGCCTGTAATCCGGACCAAGCGACGCGATCGAGGGAGATGGATAGAAAGATGCCGAAACGCGGAAAAAAATATCTGGATTCTAAGAAAAAAATCGAATCCGAAGGTGTCAACAGTTTCAACGATGCTGTGCAAATGACACTGGATTCAGCGTATGCCAAGTTTGATGAAACAGTCGATCTGGCCGTACGCTTGGGTGTTGACCCCAGGCATGCGGATCAGATGGTCAGGGGCAGCGTGGTCCTGCCGCATGGTACCGGCAAGGCCATTAAAGTGCTGGTGTTTGCCAAGGGCGAAAAGGAATCAGAGGCCGCTGAAGCCGGTGCCGATTTCGTCGGCAATGACGATTTGATTGAAAAAATTAAGGGCGGTTGGTTTGGGTTCGACAAGGCCGTTGCCACACCCGATATGATGGGGTCCGTCGGAAAAATTGGGAAGCTGTTGGGGCCCCGAGGACTGATGCCGAACGCCAAAACCGGAACCGTTACCTTCGAAGTGGCACGGGCCGTACAGGACCTGAAGGCCGGAAAGATTGACTTTAGAGTTGAAAAAGCCGGAATTGTGCATGCGCCCATGGGGAAGGTCTCATTTGGTGTCGATAAAATTGTTCAGAACATGACGGCTTTTTTTGATACCATTATGCGCCTCAAGCCGGCTTCCAGCAAAGGGACTTATTTAAAAGGTATTGCGATTTCAACAACCATGGGGCCCGGCCTTAAGGTCGATGCAGCTTTGGTCAAAGATCTGTTAAAATAGCGTATAACCTTAACCGATATGCGTAAAATATGCGTCCGCGGGAAACATGCATCTCGATTTGGGCGCTCAATATTAGAAATTCATCTGTCAAAGACCGTAGGTTCACGCTCGCAGCGCACAGCTGGGATCGTGTTTAATCGGCTCTGCCGGCCTGCCGAGACAGTTGTATGATTCCCGTTTATGACAAGCTCTGAGCGAAGTGGGAACATGCTATCGTCAATCGCAAATCGGCAACACGAACTCCTCCGGTTTTGTCAGAAAGAAAGGGAAAGGAGGTGTAACACAACTCGTGAATCTTAAAGAGAAAAAACGAATCACCAAGGATTTAAACGAACGATTTACAAAGGCTGCTGTCGTATTTGTAACTGATTACAAGGGCCTTGATGTTACGGCCATAAATGATTTGCGCCGTAAGCTCACACAGGAAGAAGTCGAATACCAGGTCGCCAAAAATTCGCTTCTTATTCGAGCAGCAGAAGGAACCGAGGTCGACTTGATCAAGGACATATTCAAGGGGCCGAATGCCATCGCTTTAAGT
>JASFGH010000553.1:0-3045 GCA_050123865.1 Desulfobacterales bacterium
AGATGCCGACAACGCCCAACCTTCTATTGTTGACGGATTACTATCGGAAATCGCAAAATATGGAACAGCTAATGTAAAAAGGATTTACGGTGACTGGACACTGTCAGGCCTTAAAGGGTGGAAGGAAGTTCTTTTACAATATTCAATACAGCCCATACAGCAATTTGGGTATACTTCAGGGAAAAATGCAACTGACAGTGCATTGATAATTGACGCAATGGATTTACTTTACACGGGCAAATTTGATGGTTTTTGTATCGTATCCAGCGATAGTGATTTCACTAAGTTAGCATCAAGGATAAGGGAAGCTGGTCTTTTTGTATATGGATTTGGGGAGCGAAAAACTCCTAAAGCATTTGTTTCTGCGTGTGATAAGTTTGTTTTCACTGAAGTGCTGCGTTCCAAAGATGATTATAGTGAGAAAATAAGGCGTAAGACAACCAGCGGACTTAAGAAAGACACGAAGCTCGTTAATCTATTAAGAAACGCTGTTGAGGCGTCTTCGGACGATTCTGGTTGGGCTCATCTTGCATCCGTGGGTAGCAACATTGCCAAGCAGGCACCAGAGTTTGATCCACGGAACTATGGTTACAAAAAGTTGGGAGAACTTGTATCAGCAACAAAGCTATTCCAGATAGAAGAAAGAGCTATTGGTGTTGGACCCTCAAAGGCAATTTATTTAAAGGATAAAAGAAAGAAATAGGAAGCAAAACTTCCAACAATGCATATGAAGCTGACGTGAAGAACGGTGAGGTTTACCGTAAAAGCCGTGTAAGTTCGAAACTTATCAGGCACACAGCTTAGCCGTGGTCTTAAGCGATGTGCAAATTTATAATTTACTGCAAAAGGAGATCAGAATGAATATCTATGTAGGCAATCTATCGAATGAAGTAACCGAAGAAGATGTAAAACAGGCTTTCGAGACTTTCGGGGAGGTCGAATCCGTAAAGATCATAAAAGACAAATACACTAACAGATCAAAAGGATTTGGTTTCGTGGAGATGCCCTCTAAAGCTGAAGGGCAGTCTGCAATCGATGACCTAAATGGCAAAGAGCTAAAAGGAAAAGAACTTAACGTGAATGAGGCTCGTCCTCGTACCGAAAGTCGCGGTCGTGGAGGAGGATACGGCGGTGGCAGAAAAGGACAAGGTGGTAGCAGAGGAGGACAAGGTGGTGGTAGAGGAGGGTACGGCAGTGGCAGAGGAGGACAAGGTGGTGGTAGAGGAGGGTACGGCAGTGGCAGAGGAGGACGAGGGCGCGGCAGATAAGGACCAAAGAGTGGCCTTAGCCTTCAAAATTCGATTTAAAAGCGGAGCGTACACGTGAGTACGTGAGCATTTTGAATTAAATTGTAACGCAGCCATTGGGCAAAATAGGAGTGTTTAGGAATCAGTTTAGAGCTTGCCCAGTACTTCCCTTGAGATTATGATCTTCTCCACTTCCTTGGTGCCTTCATAAATCTCCAAAACCTTGGCGGCGCGGTAAAAGCGCTCGATATCATAGTCGTTAAAATAACCATAACCGCCATGCAATTGCAAAGATTCGTCGACCACTTCCACCGCAACATGGCAGGCGTACATTTTGGCAATGGCCGTCAGTTTTGTATCCGCTTTGCCCTGATCCAGCAGCCAGGCCGATTTGTAGACCATGTTGCGAGCAGTCTCGACTTTGGTGACCATTTCGGCAATTTTAAACTGGGTGCTTTGAAATGCGCCTAACGGGCGTCCGAACTGCTGGCGGCCTTTGACGTGTTTGACGGCCATGTCCAGAGCCCCCTGCGCGAGACCGACGCCATGGGCGGCGACATAAGCCCGGGAATGATCGAAAAATTTCATCAGCTGAATAAAGCCGTTACCTTCAACACCGATCAGGTTTTCCCGGGGGACCCGGCAGTTGTTAAAATAAATCGCAGCCGTATCCGAGGCCCTGAGCCCCATTTTACCATGCATGGGCTCGGCTTTGTAGCCCTCACGATCGGTTTCCACCAGGATAATGCTGTGCCGACCGGTTTTGGATTGGGCATCCGGATCGGTCAGGCAGTACACCAGCATATGGGTTCCTACCGTCCCGTTGCCGATCATTACTTTGCTACCGTTGATGATATAATCATCGCCGTCTTTGACTGCCGACGTGGTGGCTGCGGCAGTGTCGCTGCCGGCATCGGGCTCGGTGATGGCAAATCCTAAAATGCCGTCTGCATTGAAAAGGGGAGGCAGGTATTTCTTTTTTTGCTCTTCGGTACCAAAAAGCAGCAACTCCTCGGCGCCAAATGAAACCGAGCACAGCTCCTGGGCGATGCCCGGATCCACCTTCCAGAATTCCTCAAGCACCAGGGCCTGTTCGAAAAAACCAAGGCCGGGCCCGCCGTATTCTTCCGGAATGAACAGGCCGATCAGATCCAGTTCACGCGCTTTTTTTAAAATTTCAGCCGGAAAGGTCTCGTTGATGTCATGCTCAAGGGCAACCGCCGGAAACTCACCAACGGCAAACTCACGGGCGGCTTTTTGGATATACTGTTGTTCTTTGGTCAGATCAAAGTCCATGGGTCTTCCTTTCTGAGGTATATCTTGCAAAATTCTAAAGAATATATTCTAACCTAAAATTTTGACTTCCTATATTTTTGTAAAATCGAAATCCAAAACAATTTCAAAATGAAAAGACGATTGAAGCTCTACGTTTAAGCCAGGCTTTACAAGGGAATGTTACCATGTCGTTTATTGGGTTCAGGTCGTTGTTTGTTGCGCAGCATTCTAAGGGCCTTGATCAACTGGGGTCGTGTCTCCTTGGGCTTGATGACACTATGTACCAGCATATTGGATGCGGCATGATAGGGATTTGAATATTTATAATCATATTCATCTATTCTTTGCTGCCTGAGCTCATCCGGATTTTCGGCGGCCTGAATTTCTTTGCGAAAGATTAAATTTACAGCAGCCGCTGTATCGAGAACCACCAGTTGAGCAATCGGCCAGGCCAGCATCAGATCCACCCCCATGCCGACACAGCACATGCCCATGACAGCGCCGCCGTACTCTTTGCGCAATG
>JASFGH010000554.1:0-3043 GCA_050123865.1 Desulfobacterales bacterium
TCGATATTAACATCAAACGATACAGATGATTTCTGCGCCAGACAGCGCTCGATGATCTGCTCCAGCCGTGGGGATGATATGTCTTCCTGGTTTAATACTTTCAGTGCTCCGATTTCGGCCAATCGGCCGGCCCGCATGGTTTGTTCTTTATTCTGGGAAAACGGCCACACCAAAGCTCGGACTCGCGTCGCCAGGATATTCATACTGGTATTATAGCCGGCCATACTGATCGAAAGATCGGCAGCCGCCAGATAAGAAACAAAATCGGGGCAGAATTTTTCAACGGTCACCCGCCGGCCCGCCTGGCGCTTTAAGGATTCAAAATCATTTTGGGCAATATAGGGGCCGGTGCAGATTCGAAGATAATTTGCGCTGCTGTCGGACAGGCGCTGAAATGCTTTCACAACAGATTCGAGTAGAGCAGCACCGACGCTGCCGCCGCCGGCACTGGCAATGATCAGATTTTGGGTTTCGCCCAGACCCAACTGACTTCGGATTCTTTTGCGGGCACCTGCCGGACACTGCTGCGCCACAAACCCGGTGTAAACAACCGGAACCTGAATGTCATTGTAGCGAAAAAAGGTTTCCTCCAGTCGAATCAACTCCGGGTCTGAATGCACCAGGACGGCATCGAAATATCGATTCAGCGTTTTTAGCGCCCGTTCTTCGTGTCTGTGTTGATCCTCTTTTTCTACCAGAATATCGCGCACGCTGCAGACCACCTTGCACGGTGCAAACTTATTTTCAGAAATGGATTCAAGAACCGGATCAAGCTCAAAGCGAAAAGCTTTGCGCCCAAAGGGATAGAGCTCAATCAGAAAAACATCCGGCTTTTCTGTTTCGAAAAGGGCCAACAATTCCTGTTTGCGCCGTTCTTTGATTTGATCGACGGATAACCGCTCATCCGGGCTCAAAAGGCCTGTAAAGCCGATATCCATCTGCAATTCTGGCAGATGAAATGTCCTGACGTGTTTTGGTAAGGCTACCTCGATTTGCGGACCGCCGGTGATGAGCACGACCGCATGGTCGCGCAGCGCCTTGCAAATTTCAACAGACCTGAAAAGATGTCCGATCCCCAGGACATGCTGGCAATAAAAGAAAATCTTCATCCGCTCTTCTTTCTGAATCTTTCGTAATGTCACCCAATTTGATGGGGTTTTCCAAGCCACCCGCTGTGCGGGTGATCGCTGACTCCGCATTTTATTGAATCTTCCCTAATGCAACGATCTCTGGTATAAAAATGATGTCCTCAACTGCGCATTTATCTGAATCTTTCAAAATTCAGGGTTCAGCCTATGATGCATCCAGTTAAAAGGAAACAGATAATTGAAAAAAGAGCAAATTAAAATAGAAAAAATAAGACTCAAAAATATTGACCATTTTGCGCATCAGGCACTAAACCAACCATCATATCCATCGGGCGTTCCCATTTCACTGCGCCGCGCGTTGTCTCAGCTAAATAATCCATACGGCCGCCCCGATGATGTGGCATTATTGGTGGCCCTTCACGGTGATCAGTGTGTCGGCTACCAGGGCGTGCTTCCAGGGTTGTTTTACCACCATAACGAACTGAAACGAATCCACTGGTCAACCGCATTTTTTGTGTCTCCTGATTACCGCGGCACAGGCGTTGCCGGCCGTCTTTTAGAAGAAATCAAGCGGTTAGACATCGATTTTCCGGTGACGCGCATGACCCAAGGCGCACAGCAGGCTTATCTTAAAGCCGGTTTTAAAAACCTCGGCCATCTCACTTATTATCAGTTAAGAATGGAAAAAGTCCGCAAACTGGATACCGTAAGGCAAGAGGCTCAGGCATCATTGGATGCCGGCAGAAATGGGAACATGCTTTACCAGCGGTCAAAAGACATTTTCTATCAACGGCTATTGTCCGATTTAGAGGCAAAATACCGCGCATTTGAACATGAGACCGTCGCGCAAATTGACCCAAAGGCGCAACAGATGATCAACCGACAGTTGAATGGCCCTCGATTTTTTCGCGGGATCGAGGCCATTAACTGGATGTTGAAATACCGCTGGCTGATATCGGCCGCGCACGAAAAAGCAGAAGCAGAGCCCTATTATTTTTCACTGGTCAGCGAGCTGTTCGACTATGTGGCCCTGGAAATCAATTCTGCCGACAGCCAGGAATTCAGGGGGTTCTTGATTCTATCCGTACTGGCTAAAAAGGGCAGGACCTGGGTTAAAATTTTGGATTATGCCTTCAACGACCTTTCTGACGGTGATCTGGCCGCTTATTATGCGTTGATATACGCCCAAAAGTTCAGTGCCGACCGGCTTGAATTTCCGACTGACCTGTTGAGCTATTTTGAACAAAATCCACTGCTGCAGCCGCTGATAAAAGTGCAGCAGCGGCTGTACCTGTTTTATCCCAAACGTCAGGGGAGTGCGTTGGAGGACTGCGTCGGCAGAATTAAGCTGGACTATTGCGATGCCGACACAACCTTCACCTAGAACCCAAATTAAAAAAGCGTCTAAGAGCCCAAGCCTGCGTTGCGATTCGATTTAAAATGCTCACGTACTCCGTGTACGCTCCGCTTTTAAATCAAATCGACGCCTTGGCCTGAACCCTTATCCACATTTTTAATCTGGGTTCTACATTTTATTATAAAAATAAGTAAATGGGATGAATGGCACCCACGCCTTTCGTTAATGAATAGAGCGTTTGGACCAAGCTATCTTAGACGTTATAAATAACCCAAAAAAGACTTAAAAAACGACCTGGATCGGAAGGGTATTATGCCAAACGCTCTAAATCCGAAGGATTTAATTTAGCCGGGTCAGAATTTGTTTTTGAACTTTTTTGACCGCATGAACGCGCTCATCGACGATGTCTTGCGGCACTTTACCGGCCATCTGGCTGGCGGCGGTGTTCGGCCGGTCATCATAGGCATAAATGTCCACAAACGGAAATTCGTATTCTTTGATAAAATCAATTGATTCCTTGAAATCTGCCTCGGTCTCTCCCGGAAACCCCACCATGATGTGCGTTGAGATCTGCAAGCCGGGCACCTCTGCCTTGATG
>JASFGH010000555.1:0-3041 GCA_050123865.1 Desulfobacterales bacterium
TACAGCGCTACCATGCTAATTGCGCCAATGTTTTATCTTTTAATCGAAACTTTAATTATAAGGAAATAAATGCTGGAAATCAAGTTTGTAAGACAAAATTTAGAAACCGTTGAAAAAGCACTGGCGGCGCGGGGTCATTCGACCGACCTTGATGCCTTTAAATCATGTGACCAAGAGCGCAGAGCCATATTATTAGAGCTTGAAGCCCTGCGGCATCAACGCAATGTGGTCTCTGACCAGATTGCGGAAATGAAGAAGGCCGGTGAAAATGCCGACGACCACGTTGCCCGAATGCGTGACGTATCCACAAAGATAAAAGCACTCGATACGTCTTTAGCCGAGACTCAGCATACACTTGAGCAAATGTTGCTGGGGATTCCCAACATCCCGCACGCTTCTGTGCCTGTGGGCCAGGATGAAACCGACAACCCGGTTGTTAAAGTTGTTGGTGAGTTGCCCGAGTTTGATTTCGAACCCAAGGCGCACTGGGACATCGGAACAGATTTGGGGATCCTGGACTTTGAGCGGGCTGCCAAGATTACAGGGGCACGTTTTCCGCTTTATTATGGTGCCGGTGCCCGGTTGGAAAGGGCACTCATCAATTTTATGCTCGACATTCACACTCAGGCGCATGGATATACGGAAACGCTGCCGCCTTTTATCGTCAACCGGCAGAGTATGACCCACACCGGCCAGCTGCCGAAATTTGAACAAGATCTGTTTAAACTGGTGGACTGGGACTATTATCTAATCCCCACTGCCGAAGTGCCGGTGACCAATATTCATCAGGACGAGATTCTGACCGAAGCCCAGCTGCCGATATATTATACGGCCTATACACCTTGCTTTCGGTCTGAAGCGGGGTCCTATGGCAAAGATACGCGCGGTTTAATCCGCCAGCATCAATTCAACAAGGTTGAGCTGGTCAAATTTACAACGCCGCAAACCTCCTATGATGAACTTGAATCACTGCGCGCTGATGCCGAAGCCATCCTGACCAGGCTCGAACTCCCCTATCGGGTAATTGAGCTGTGCACTGGAGACCTGGGATTTTCAGCTGCCAAGACCTACGATCTCGAGGTCTGGATGCCGGCACAGGGTGTTTACCGCGAAATCTCTTCATGCAGCAATTTTGAAAATTTTCAGGCACGCCGCGCCAACATCCGTTTTAAGAAAAAAGGCCAAAAGGGTACCGAGCTTGTTCATACCCTCAACGGATCCGGGCTTGCGGTGGGTCGCTGTTTGGCTGCCATTCTTGAAAATTTTCAACAGGCCGACGGCAGCGTTATGATCCCATCAGCGCTGCGATCGTATATGGGCGGAATGGAAAAAATACTTCGTGAAACTGGATGATCTACCCAAAGAGATACGGTCTCAAATCCTTCCCCGGCACGAAGGGCGCCTGGTTTATCGCTGTCTGGGCTGTGAACAGGAATTCGGGATCGAAGAGCTTTTGTATGTCTGCCCCGAATGCGGGCAGGTTTTTTTGATTCATGATCTAAATTTTGGCCGGATAACGCAGACTTCAGGCGCCGCATGGCGCCGTATATTTGATTATCGCAAGCTGCTGGGTATACCGGCTTTAAAGGGTATCTACCGATACCATGAGTTTATTGGACCTATGATTCCGCTTGAGGCGGTGGTTTATCTGGGTGAAGGTCATACGCCGGTAGTCGAAGCCAACGCCCATTTACAGGAAAAGGTCGGTTTGCGGTTTTATTTTAAAAATGATGGCCAGAACCCCAGCGCCTCATTTAAAGATCGCGGCATGGCCAGCGCCTTCAGTTACATCAACATGATGGTGCGCGCCGGAAAGGTGACAGACGTGCTGGCCATCTGTGCCTCGACCGGCGACACTTCGGCGGCCGCCGCCTTGTATGCCTCTTATCTGACACCCCACATCAAATCCGCTGTGCTGTTGCCGCATAAGAAAGTGACGCCCCAGCAACTCTCTCAACCGCTGGGCAGCGGTGCTACGGTCTTTGAAATCCCCGGTGTATTTGATGATTGCATGAAAGTGGTCGAGGCTTTGTCGGAAAATTACAGCGTGGCGCTGCTGAATTCCAAAAATGCCTGGCGCATCTTAGGGCAGGAATCCTATTGCTATGAGATTGCACAGGATTTTGAATATGACGTCTCTTCCCTGGCGGTGGTTGTGCCGATTGGCAATGCCGGTAATATCACCGCTGTCATGAGCGGATTTTTGAAATTTTTTGAAGCGGGCGTCATCGACGGGCTGCCTAAAATTCTCGGGGTGCAATCCGAACATGCCAATCCCGTTTACCGCTATTACCTGGAGCCGACCCGTGAAAAGCGCCGATTTAAACCGGTTACCGTAAAACCCAGCGTGGCCCAGGCGGCAATGATCGGCAACCCGGTTTCCATGCCCCGGGTGATCCATCTGGTGGATCGCTATAATCAGATGGCCGGTCAACAGCGGGTTTTTTTTATCGACGTTGCCGAGCAAGATATTATGGACTGGGAGATCACCGCCAATCGCAACGGACACATCGCCTGTACCCATGGCGGCGAATCGCTGGCCGGGCTGGTGGGCGCCGTGCGTCGCGGTGTCGTATCAGATAGCGATGTTGCCGTCGTAAAATCAACCGCGCATGCGCTAAAATTTGCTGAATTTCAGGAGATGTATTTTCAACAGCAATTCCCGCCGGAGTATAACGTCCAGACCGATACAAATCTGGTTAATGCCCCGGTTTTTATCCTTCCGAAAGATCTTAAACAGCTGCCGGCGCCGGGCAAGCCGTTAACGGATAAAGCCTTTGAAATTTTTGTTCGCCGGGTGTCACAAGATATTGCCGGCCGTCTGAAACTTAAAAAACGTTAAAAGAAGTGGTTGACATCTGGGAGTCAGGCTTGCGCGAGTCGCATCCACCGGGCAGCCGCACTTCATAGGTCATCTGGAATGCTGGAATATTGGAATGTTGGGTTGGATTACATGACCGTTTTGATTCAGGGTGAAAATCATATTGACAAGCTTATTAAGATATAGATATCATTCACTATAGATAATTTTCAAATATCCC
>JASFGH010000556.1:0-3028 GCA_050123865.1 Desulfobacterales bacterium
CTATGAGTTTCTCGATCTGGGAGACGCCAATGTCAACTTGAAGGGTGGCCCGCTTCAAGGTGATCTCAAAGGCGATTATGACCCAAATCACATCCATTTCATCGCCGTGAATCTGATTTGGAAGTTTTAATTTACGATTGGATTTGTAAACGACATTCACAACTTTCTAATTTTTTGGATGTCGGCTATCTAGACACAGTCTGAGGACTGCGAAATATTTATTGATATCATGATGACATATGGAACCAATAGAAATTATGGATTAGGTTTGGAAGTGTAAATATTTGCCCCTCAAAAATCCTTCCACCTTCAATACGAAATCCATCAAATTTGTAAATTAGCGCTTCAGGCACGGAATATAAATTTCGATAGCCTCAAAATTCGTTTAGATTGGGTTTAGTAAGCTTTATTGGCTTCAATGCAATTTTCTGCACGATATACTTTCCTAAAATAGGATGTCGTTTCTTCGCTAATTGCAGAGTTCAGTTCGTTCTTGAACTATTTAAAGGTCAATGTTAGTGATAAATCCACTACTCATATGATTCCTTCATAACACATCAGTGCGGTCTTTGTTGAAGTGATGCTAATCTTGGCTATAAATTGCCAGAGGAGTGAGCGGAACCAGATACGGAAGTTCTCACTCAATCTTTAGTAAATTTGCCTGGGAGGCAAATCATGTTCCTTTTGCTTCTGAAGGATTTCAGAAAAGATCGTCAATCGTCTCAACGCGGATCAACTCAAAAGCTAAGTATTTTACTAATTTTAACCATCTGCTTCATTGCGGTGGTGGTTGTCCTGGCCTGGTTCGCTATTGATAGGGTTAAAGTAAAAATTCAGACCGATGTCAGTGATGCCTTGCAGATCGTCCTGCAAACGACACAGGAATCGCTGAATCTGTGGGTCGAATCCAATAAATTTCAGCTGAACCGCCTTGCCGAGGATACGCGCCTCGTCTCTTTGGTCGAACGTCAGTTGAGGGTCCCCCGCAATAGAGTCGAATTGTTAAAAAGTGATGCGTTACGGGATTTGCGTGCATTTTTTCGGCCCCGAAAAAATCAGTTCGGCCAAGCTGGATTTTTCATTATCTCCCCGGATTTTGTCAATATCGGATCCATGCGTGATAATAATATGGGCGCAAACAATTTGATTGCCAGTCAGGCATTGGATCGTCTCAACCAGGCATTTCTGGGCAAGACGGTAATGGTGCCGCCTATATGGTCTGACGTCCCGTTGAATTCATCATCTGGTGCTAAGTCCCAAACTACACCAACTATGTTTTTCGCCGCACCGGTAAAAGATGCTCAGGACAAAATCATTGCTGTCGTCACGCAACGTGTCGATCCCTCTATAGATTTTACCCGGCTGATTCAGCTGGGGCGGATCGGTAAAACCGGTGAGACTTATGTTTTTGACCGCTATGGCAAGCTGCTTTCCGAAAGTCGTTTTGAAAATGATTTGCGAAAAGTCGGGTTGTTGAACGAAGGGCAAACCAGTATTCTATCGGTCAATTTGCGGGATCCCGGCGGTGATTTGAGCAATGGCTTCATTCCATCGGTTCCCCGATACCAGCAACCACTGAACTTTATGGCTCAGCAGGCCACCAGGGGAAAGTCCGGTTTAAATGTGGAAGGATACCGCAATTACCGGGGCGTGCCTGTATATGGAGCCTGGTTATGGGATGACAGGTTGGGTATCGGATTGACCTCTGAAATCGCTGAGGTCGAGGCTCTCGGCCCCTATTTCGCCACTCGTGCGGTAATTCTGACCGTGTTAGGGATTACGGTTCTGCTGGCACTGGGCTCTCTGGTATTTGCGGTGGTAATCGAACAGCGCGCCAGCCGTGCTTTGCAAAAATCCTATGACGAGCTTGAAATTCGCGTTGAGGAAAGAACGGCCGAATTGAAAGAGAACCAGGAACGCCTCGGGCAGGCTGAGGAACGCAGTCGTTTACTGCTTGAATCCGCAGAAGAAGGTATTTTTGGCGTGGCAGAAAATGGATTGGTGAATTTTATCAATCCGGCCGGATTGACCCTGCTGGGCTTCGAGGCCGATGAGTTGATCGGACAAAAGATCCATCCGTTGATACATCATACCCGGTCGGATGGCACCCCCTATCCGGTCGAGAAGTGCCCTATGCACCACAGCCTAACCCAGGGCGTGCGCGGCAGCCGTGATGACGAGGTCCTGTGGCGAAAAGACGGCACCTCTTTTCCCGTGGGATACACGAGTGTACCGATCCGCAAGAACGATTCAATTGCCGGGACGGTGGTCGTGTTTCGCGATATTAGCGAACGCAAGCAGGCCGAGGAGGCTTTGCGGGAAAGCAGAGCAACTGCTCGAGGGCTGCTGGATGCAACCCTGGAATCCCTTCTTCTCCTGGATAAAGAGGGCAATATTATCGCGGTAAACCAGACCGCCGCGCGCAGACATCAACGGACACCGGAAGAACTTATCGGGAAAAACCGGTTTGATATCTTACCTCAAAATCTGCGTGAATCCAGAAAAGCCCATTTTAACAACGTTTTGCAATCCGGTAAGCCGTTAGATTTTGAGGATATTCGGGATGGAATAGTTTTTCACCATAACTATTATCCGGTTCAAGATAAGACCGGCGCTACCATCGGAGTGGCCATCTTTGCTCAGGATATCAGCGAACGCAAACACCTGGAAAAGGAGATGAAGCAGAATGTGGAAGAATTAGAACAGTTTAGTAAATTGGCAATCGGACGTGAAGTAAAGATGATCCAACTCAAGGAAGAAATAAATGAATTACTGGGCCAATTGGGTCAAGGTGAAAAATATGAGATTGTCGAATGAAAATTAAGAAAAGGAGAGAAAAATGAACGCAGAGATCAAAAAGGAGGATCAGGTGGATAGCGAAATAAAAGAGCAGATATTGGAACAGATCCCTACACCGGTAATGGCGGTGAACACTGATTTGGAAATCATTTATATGAATGCTGCCGGTCGCGGTTTCCTCGGCAAATCATGGGAAACGATTAGAGGAAATCACTGTTACGAGCTTTTT
>JASFGH010000557.1:0-3026 GCA_050123865.1 Desulfobacterales bacterium
TATCTTTTTGGATATGCACGCATTTATGCCCAGGTCACGCAAAAGGTTAATTCCGATGAAACCGATATCCTGGCAGAGCCCCAGCAAAAGGTTCCTGAAGGCTCTCGCCTGGCTGAAAGTAGCGATTCAGCGTGTCTGGCCTCAAACCTTGACCGCATACAAGCGGTTAACACAAGTGTTGCGTTAGATCCAGGATTCCAAAATGGTCATAAAATTAGACCCCGCGGATACACATTTAATCGGCGTGATTTCCGACACCCACGGCTACCTGCCGTCCGGGGTGGCGAAAGCCTTCAAGAAGGTTGACCTCATCGTTCACGCCGGTGACATCGGTGATGAAACGGTTTTGGCGAAACTGGAAAAAATTGCGCCGGTTCTGGCTGTGCGGGGGAATATGGATTATGGAAACTGGGTCAGTCAGTTGCCGTCAATTGAAATCATCGAGATCGGCCATATGGCGCTGGCGGTGACCCATATCGCCAGCCGCCTGAATCAAGAACCGCAAAAAGCCGGTTATAGGGCTGTCATCAGCGGCCATACGCACCACCCGGATGTCTATGAAAAAAATGGGATTACCTTTATCAACCCCGGAAGCGCGTCATATTCCAAATTCGGTCAACCGGGCTCGGCCGCCGTGATCAACATCAACGGCGCAGACCTGAGCGTAGAATTCATCCGCCTCAAGGGCTGAAACCATCTGAATCGTGCCTGATTCGGGAGGCGCAGCAGCGAGCGTTTTTTTAGTCAAGTGACTTTAAAATGACGATCGCTCGCAGATGGTGGTCGATGGGCAGGCTGTAATGTTTAACTTTCAGCATAAATTGATGGGGCGGCAGCTTTGTGCACAAAGTCTCCAGCTCTTTTTGAGCGACCTGCTTTTTCATGGCCATAATGATCCCCTGCCTTGCCAGCAACGGCGCTGCCACTTTAACAAAAGATGTCAAATCCGATAGTGCCCGGCTGATAATGACATCAAACGTATGGGCAAATTCAGCATGATGCGCAAGGTCCTCAGCGCGGATGTGGCGAGCTCCGCTTTGATCAAGGCCAAGCGATCGGATCACATGCCTTAAGAAATTGATTTTTTTGCGTGTACCGTCAATTAAAAGGACGGATACAGACGATTTTACAATTTTAAGCGGAATACCCGGAAAGCCGGCTCCTGAGCCGATATCGAGTAACCGGACCCTATCGGGAACGAATTTGGCCGGCGCAAGCGAGTCCAAAAAATGCCTAATGGCGATATCGCGGGGATCGGTGATAGCGGTTAGATTAATTTTACGGTTCCAGTGGAGCAACTCGGCAGCATGGGTGGCAAACGCAGCGCAAATGCGCTCATCTATCTCGATGCCCAGCTGTTGGGCGCCGTCGATGATAAAATTTTGCCACTCGCGGGAACCAATGTCCATCAAAAAAAGACTTTAGACAGTTGAAATGAAAGTAAGCTGTAAAAGCTATAACGCTTTATTTTTATTAACAAGCCAGAAATCTCAGACATCTGAAACCTGACACCTGAACACTTCTTAATTAATACACACCCGTCGCACTTCAGACATGTCGGTAAGCCCTTTAAAAACTTTCATGATACCATCCTGCCGGAGTGTGGACATGCCTTCCTTCATGGCCTGGGCAAACAACATTTCGGTGCTGGCCTGCTTTTTGATCATCAATTTGATTTTGGGAGTGCCTTCCATGAGCTCGTGGATACCCATCCGGCCACGGTAGCCGGTGTTAGAACAGGCATCGCAGCCCACAGGCCGGTAAAGTGTTGTGTCCGGGTCATATTCGATACCGGTTTGCGCCCAATATTTCTCGCCGTAATCCACGTAGATCATCTCAAATTCCTCTTTGGTCAAAGGATATTCTTCCATACAGTCTTTGCACAGCCGACGCGTCAGCCGCTGGGCCAGCACTCCCAAAAAGGCGTCTGAAAAATTAAGGGGATTGAGCCCCATATCCAGCAGACGAGTAATGGTTTCCGGTGCGCTGTTGGTGTGCAGGGTTGAAAAGACCAGGTGACCGGTCAAAGAGGCCTCGATGCCAATAGAGGCCGTTTCTTCATCCCGCATTTCCCCGATCATGATGACGTCAGGGTCGGCCCTGAGGAAAGCCCGCATCACCCGGGCAAAATCCAGACCGATTTTGGGCTTGACCTCTACCTGCCGCAGCCCGCCCTGGGTTATTTCGATCGGATCTTCAGCTGTCCATATTTTAATGCCCGGTTTGTTGATGTAGCTTAGAATCGCATGCAGTGATGTCGTTTTTCCCGAACCGGTGGGGCCCACAGCCAACACAAGCCCGTAAGGCTTGGCGATGATGCGTTTCATGACCTTTGTATTGCGCTCGGTCATGCCCATATCATCAAGTTCCATCGCACCGGCCGAGGCCAGAATTCTGAGCACCACATCTTCGAATCCACCTTGAGTCGGCAGGGTGGCTACCCGGAGTTCAAAAGCGGGTACGCCTTTGCGTTTGAATTTGATCTTTCCGTCCTGGGGCAGACGCCTCTCGGCGATATCCAGGTTTGACATGATCTTGACTCTGGATACAATACCGCGCGCCATGGAATTGGGGACTTTGAGATACTCCTGGCAGACGCCGTCCAGGCGGAAGCGCACCGATGTCGATTTGGTGATCGATGACGGTTCGATATGAATATCCGATGCATTTTTGCGGTAAGCGGCAATTATCGTCTGATCCACCAGCTTGACGATTTTGCCCGAGGCCTCATCATAGCCTTCATCGACCTCTTCTTCTTCCTCTTCTTCTTCAAATGAGACATCTGGAATTAAATCAAAGTCACCAAACGCCGTCTCCCCCGTGCTACCTTCGGCGGCCGGCCGTCCCCCATCAAAAAACAGTTTTATGTACTGCTCGATATCTTCACGGATGGCGACGGTAAAATTAATGTGACTGGTTTTCATTAGGGCTCGGATGTTATCGGTTTTGCTCAGATCCCGTGGATCATCGACCAGAATCTCCACCCCGTCTTTGTCCCAGCTCATGGGAACCCAATACTCGTTCAG
>JASFGH010000558.1:0-3025 GCA_050123865.1 Desulfobacterales bacterium
AGTACCTTTATCGATACCACGTTTGAGGGCCATAGGATTGGCTCCGGAAGTCACCAGTTTTTGTCCTTCGCGGTAGATCGCCCTTGCCAGAATAGTTGCAGTGGTCGTGCCATCGCCGGCCATATCGCTGGTCTTACTGGCGACCTCTTTGACCATCTGGGCACCCATGTTTTCGAATTTATCTGCAATTTCAATTTCTTTGGCGACCGTCACGCCATCTTTGGTGACCACAGGAGAGCCGAACGATTTCTCTAAAACGACATTGCGGCCCTTGGGTCCCAGGGTAACTTCCACAGCGTCGGCCAGGGTCTTTACGCCTCTTAAAAGGCGCTCTCTGGCTTTCAGATTGTATGAAATCATTTTTGCGGGCATTAAAATTACCTCCAATTATTCAAGAATAGACAAAATATCGTCCTCACGCATAAAAACGTGTTCGACATTGTCAACCTTAATTTCGGTTCCGGCATATTTTCCGAAAAGGATACGGTCTCCGGCCTTTACTTCTAACGGGATGCGCTTGCCGTCTTTATCAACTTTACCAGCGCCGACAGCGACCACCTTTCCCCTCTGGGGTTTTTCCTTGGCTGTGTCGGGAATGATGATTCCACCAGCGCTTTTTTGTTCTTCATCCTCCCTCAATACCAGGACTCTGTCATTTAAGGGTTTAATTTTCATATGATTGAAACCTCAGTAAATGCTTAATTTTCAGATAGGAAGTCATCTTCCAGGATCGAATCTTCTGAATCCGAATTTTCATTATCAAAAAGGTCCAGGTCATCATCGTAAGAGAGATAAGGTGAGAAATCGACCCCATACAGATCTTCGCTGCCGTACTCTGTATCTGGATCCAGTGAGAATCTGGAAAGATATTTCCTATCAGAATCGTACATTGCTCATTCCTCCCAAAGTGCAAAATCATATTGAATTTTATTGCGGTAACCCCGTTTACGTTCTTTATGTTTTTTTCCCGCTTGAAAATCCTTTGTCCTGAATTTATCCCTGCGCCGCATCGGACTTTGCTTCGGAGCATTCAAATCGGGATCGGTGTAGCCGTCAGATTCATCAGATGAATCTTCTGACGGGTATGAATTGTGAGAATAAATTTGTCTTTTCATTGGAACCCTCTTTTAGTTTGGGTGACAAAATTGCCAGCAACTGCTGTCACGATTAGACTGCCTATTGATTCGACATGCTGTTCTCACAAGCATCTTTTATGACCTGATACTGCCGAACACAGAGGATCGAGCGACCATTTAGTTGTTGCCTGAGCTTTCCCTGAATAGCCACTTTTTGATATGTCAGGTCTAATAATTCCTTGCCGGCGCCACTAAAGTCGATTTCATATTCTTTGCGGTCGTCCGTATGGATAGCAATTCTAGCCGGTTTGCCCTGCTCGTTCCATCTCGATGGCATGATAATCCCCTGTATGGGTGGTGGGCCGGGTGTTTTCTTATTTTTTTTACTGCGCAAAACTCACCTCCGTCTACTCCGCATAAATCCTAAAGCTCGGTGGTAATAAAACGCCTTGGATGGCTTCATCTCATTCCGGCACAATCTTGAATGACTTTACGGTGATTATTTTCATGTCATCTTTTTCTTCGACCGTCCCGGTCACCTGTACTTTTTCGGCAATATAGTTTTTTACCAGATCATCACCCATCGGCGTTTCGGCGACCTCGTAAATTGTATTATTCGCCACAATTTGAAAGGTATCGTTCACTTCCCCGACAATTGTAATCTCCGCTGCGAAAACGACATATGAATAAACCAAAAACGCTGCTGTAAAAAACAAAATCCCGAAGGTTAAAATTTTATTTCGTGCTTCCATTAGAACTTTCTCCTACGTTTTCGTTTTTAAAAGTTCATTTTTTCGCAATAATTTGAGCAAAACATTAACCAATCACTTTCGCTTTTACCCATTCCGAAATTCATATTTGCGAACTCGCCCATACCCGATTCGTAGAGGATACGGTTTTCACAGTATGGGCGAGCCGCGGCGCGTGTCCGCTTTTTGCTCGGTGACGAGCATGCAGCGTTACAATCAGCATAGAGCAACTGCTGTGCCAAACTGATAACTAATTGATATAATTAATAATATAAAAATTATTGGCTGATATTAGAGAACTATCTGTTCCGAAAACAGCAGTTGAACACGAGCAGGTGGAGGCATTGGGAAGAATCGACGCCTAAGCTCTTGAAATGATTTGTAATAAAACCGGAATTTTTAATTCCGGTTTTATATCAGGTCGGAATTGGAAGTTCCGGTAGGCTATGGGTCCGCGCCAAAAAAATTGGTCAACATAATATTCAGCCATCTGCGAAGCACGGCATAAGAGTAATGCTGGGCGGCGATATCATAATTGGTGTTGACCATATTTGCGCGACGATCGGGGGTTTCTAAAATAGCTTTGACGTTTGACACGGTTTTGCGCGTCAGATATCCATCCATGACAATTAAATCAAATCCTTTGGGCTCGATATCCTGCACAAAAGTAGCATAGCGATTGATCAGCAGCGGCTTTTTGAAATAAACAGCCTCTAAAAAGGCATTACCGAAACCTTCATATAAGCTCGGGTAGGTAATGAAATCAGCGTGCGGATATACATCCCAGAGTGAATGGGTTTCTTTGTGGTTCACATCCGGGTTCATAGGATCAGACATATGGATGTTGAAGGTGCGCAGGTCAACCCCGCGTTGTCTGGCATCTTCCTTTAGCCATTCGGCATATTCAAAACCTTCGTCCCCGGCTTCATGAGTGATGATCAGTTTATAGCGCGGATCGTCTAACTCCTCGACCAATTGGATGGCATGTTCGATCCCTTTGCGCTGGATGATGCGTGTTGGCTGTATAATTTTAACATCATTTTTTTGCAGCCCGATCAGCTGCCAGAAAGCTTCGGTTTGCTTTTCGTTGATTTGGGGCGGGTTCTCGAAATCCAGCACATTGGGGATAATAATTGATGAAATGCCCGTTCGTAGAGCCAACTCCTCCTGCGCCGCCGAATTAATGACCACGTGTTCGAT
>JASFGH010000559.1:0-3010 GCA_050123865.1 Desulfobacterales bacterium
GGTTATGCCTTAAAAACAGCGCAACCCTGGCCGGATAAACACGATGAGCAATTGCGTGAAACTTTTTGGCAAGAGCTCAAACAACTGATCAAGCGGCCAGATGTAGACATTTGGTTTGTCGATGAATCCGGCTTTGAGGCCGATCCCCGTCCCCGCAAGCGTTGGGACAAGAAGGGATCAAAAAAATGAACAACAATTACTCTAGCGTTTGGACCCAGCTATCTTGGACGTTATTCATAACCCCAAAAAGACTCAAAAAACTGCCTGTATCGCAACGTTAATATGACAAACGCTTTAGTCGGGCAGCTTCAGTAGGGAGAGCATCTCCTGGTGGATTGCGCCGTTGGAAACCAGGATTTCTTTTTGGTCCAATGCGAAAGGCCGGTTCGCAAAATCGGTAATCACCGCGCCAGCCTCGGTGGCGATGACGGCTGCTGCCGCCTTATCCCAGGGTCTTAGGTTCTGTTCCCAGAACGCATCAAACCGACCGCAGGCCACATAGCATATGTCGAGGGCAGCCGAACCCAGTCGACGCACACCTTGCGATGCATTTTGGCAAACACTGAATCGTTGCATTACCGTTTCAATAATGGTGCTGAAATCATAAGGGAATCCGGTAACCAGCAGACTCTGATGAACCGTAGCAGTTGATGTAACCCGTATGGGGTTGCCGTTTAGCGCGGCGCCTTTTCCCGCTGTGGCGGAGAAAAGTTCACCATCCATTGGGTTGAGAACCAATCCCAGGACAATATCACCCTGAACGGCAAATGCAATTGCAATCGAAAAAATCGGCAATTGATGGGCATAATTGGTGGTGCCGTCTAATGGATCGATGATCCACTGGTATTCTGCATTCCCGTGGTTGACACCGCTTTCCTCTGCCAGGATGGCATGATCGGGAAATGCCTTGCGGATAATCTGAATAATCTTTTTCTCGGATGCAGTGTCTGCTTCGGTTACAAGGTCAAAAGCACCTTTTTGACCGATGCGGCTTATATGACCGAATTGATCCCGCAAAATTTTCGCTCCGCTGTAGGCCGCTTCGATACCCACTCTTTTTGCATGTTCAAGATCCATGAGCATTCGCCTTTATTGATGATTTTTCAAACAGGACCGCTTCCATTCGATTGATGAGCGGCAATAGTGTCGATTTTTGCCGGGCTGAAATCGCCATACCATCAAGTTTGCGCGTCAAATCTGGAATTATATCGGGATCGACCCGGTCCATTTTGTTGAGCACTCGCATCGTCGGGATATGTTGCAGCTTAAGATCACCAAGAATTCGTTCGACCGAATCGATCTGGGACAAATACCGCAGGTTGCTGATATCGATGACGTGCAGCAGGAGATCGGCACTTTCAAGCTCTTCCAGCGTTGCACGAAAAGCGACCAATAAGTCTTCTGGCAGATCCTTAATGAAGCCTACCGTATCGGTAATGATGACCTCACTATCCCAGGGAAATTTGAGCCGCCGGCTTGAAGGGTCCAGGGTGGCGAACAGCCGGCTTTCCGCTAAGACATTGCTTTTGGTCAGTGTGTTGAGCAAAGTGGACTTGCCTGCATTGGTGTAACCGATAATAGAGATTATGGGCAGGCCCTTTTTTTGGCGCTGCGCCCGTTGTTGTTTGCGGTGTTTTCTGACGGCCAACAATTCCTGTTCGAGACGTGCGATTCGGTCGCGGGCGCGTCTTCGATTGATTTCCAGTTTCGTTTCACCCGGCCCGCGTCCGCCGATACCACCCGTTAGGCGGGACATAGCGGTATTTTTAAGAATCAAGCGGGGCAGTAAATATTTTAATTGTGCCAGCTCAACCTGCAACTTGCCTTCACGCGTCTTGGCCCGCTGTGAAAAAATATCTAAAATCAGTTGCGTGCGATCGATGACTTTTAACTCGATTTGATCCGTAATGGCGCGGATGTGTGATGGGCTCAATTCCCGATCAAATATGATGACGGTGGCTGCCTCCTGCAATGCCAGAATCGCAAGTTCCTGCAATTTCCCCGGTCCGATCAGCTGTTGTGCGCTTTTGGAATTGCGCTGCTGAACAACCATGCCGACAATCTCGATACGATTGGATGTAGCCAGCGCCTTCAACTCTGCCAGGGATTCGAGCGCTTTGCGCTTTGATGTTGAGGACACGCTGGCTAGCAAGGCGCGTTCCCTGCCCGAATCAGCACTGTAACCCTTACTCCGGCGTGCAAGCTCATTTTCCAGGGCTTGGATCATGGCCAAACAGTCTATATTGAGTTGCGAAGGTGACAGCGGGTCCAGGATGCGATAAGGAGCGTTGTCCGCGTTTTTGGGCAGAATATGGGCGACATGAATGTGCGGGCGCAATTCCGTCAGGCCATTGGCAACAGCCGCCATCATATCAAGCCTTAACAGCGCCAGGTCGGTCAGATCGTCATTGCTAAGCGCTTCGCGGTTCAAGTGGGTATGGATACAACGCAACCCATTCAATCGCCCGGGAGCCGCACGATATTCGCCGATTGGCGGAATTACGATTTTTTTATGATCACCGACTATAACATAAGCGACCTTACCCTGGCGGTTGATCAGCAGGCCGATCTGACGCCGAATTTCATGGGATAGAAGGTTCAGGTCACGTGTCAGCTCAGCACTAATTAAAAATTGGGGTCGAATGCGGCGGCGGTAAAAGTTTTCAAGTCGTCGAATCTGGTTGGCTTTAAGACCGACGGTATTTCCATAAAGTTTTTTCATCGCAAAGTCCGAGCCTGATAATAAGCCAGTTCAATATCTGTTGCAAGTCCAGAAGTGGTCTCATAACTCCATCTATAGCGGTTGTCATAAATATGTTCCGTTTGCCATATTTGTTAACAAGCACCAGAGTAGTTTGTAACGGCTTGAAATTATGATAAACTTGACAACCGCTATATTATTGTTTTTACGGAAGAAAAATCTAGACTTTTACGGATCCAATGTAGCTATGAAACGGTGGTTCGTTTTTTTCACAAACAAGGTTATGCCTTAAAAACAGCGCAACCCTGG
>JASFGH010000560.1:0-3002 GCA_050123865.1 Desulfobacterales bacterium
CCAGCGTGATGCGGGTTAACACCTTGTCAATGTAATCAGCAGTCCGTTTTCCCGGCCGGATGCCCGGAATGTATCCACCCTGTTTTTTCATATTTTCGGCAACATCAACCGGGTTAAACGTAACCGCCGTATAAAAATAACAGAAAAAGAAAATAAAGCCGACGAAAAGCAGCTCATAAACGACATTACCCGGCCGCATGGCTTCGCCAATTGTTTTGATCCAGGGAATATTAATAAAATTGGCAATGGTGGCCGGGAACATGATAATCGATGAGGCAAAAATCGGTGGAATCACGCCGGACGTATTAATTTTCAGCGGCAGATGCGTGCTCTGTCCACCATACATTTTTCGTCCCACCACGCGTTTGGCATATTGAACCGGGATGCGGCGCTGTCCTTGTTCGACGAATATGATACATCCGACCACAATCACCATAAAAATAATCAAGATCAGCGCAATAAAGATCCCCATTTCTCCGGTAGATAGCAACCGAAACGTATTGCCGCCCGCCGTCGGTAGTCGGGCAACAATACCGGCAAAAATAATAAGTGAAATACCATTGCCGATACCGCGTTCGGTAATCTGCTCACCCAGCCACATGATAAAGGCCGTACCGGCTGTCAGGGTTATCACTGTCAGCAGTCGGAATGCCCAGCCTGGAAATAAAACGACCGGAGCTCCGCCTGGTGAGCTCATACTTTCCAGCCCCACACTGATGCCAAAGCCCTGTATAATACTTAAGATGACCGTGCCATAGCGGGTATATTGCGTAATTTTCTTGCGCCCCTGTTCGCCCTCTTTTTTGAGTTGCTCCAGATGGGGTATAACGACTGTTAATAACTGCAGTATAATGGAGGCACTAATGTAGGGCATAATGCCCAGAGCAAAAACCGACAGCCTTTCCAGGGCCCCGCCTGAGAACATATTGAAAATACCGAATATAGTGCCCTCCGCCCGAGCAAAAAATGATGCCAGGGCTGAACTATCGATACCCGGGACGGGAACATGAACACCGATACGATAAACAACAAGCAAACCAAACGTGAAAAGAATACGCTTTTTTAGCTCGGGAATTTTAAATATATTTTGAAACCCACTACCGATCATTATATGACCTCTACTGTACCGCCAGCAGCTTCTATCTTTTTCCGGGCAGCTTTGCTGACTTGATTAATTTTGACAGTGAGAGCGACCTTGATGTCT
This sequence comes from Desulfobacterales bacterium, assembly GCA_050123865.1. GTDB lineage: Bacteria > Desulfobacterota > Desulfobacteria > Desulfobacterales > JAHEIW01 > JAHEIW01. The sequence continues at coordinate 1,205 of JASFGH010000560.1, forward strand.
CCGTGACCCAATAGTTTAATCCCGTCCTGTTGGCCCTTTACAAGCCCTGCTTTGACGAGCGCTGTCTGATCAACCAAACTGCCGCTCTCAAATCGCAATAAATCCCGAACATTAATAACGGCAATTTTTTTTCGAAAAATGTTGTTAAAGCCGCGTTTCGGCAGACGCCGCTGGATGGGCATTTGCCCGCCTTCATAACCGGGTCTGACCCCACCGCCAGAACGGCTGTTAAAACCCTTGCTGCCTCGACCAGCGGTTTTGCCACGGCCGGTTGCAACACCGCGCCCTAAACGCCGATCGGACTTTCGTGATTTTGCAGGCGGTGATAGTTCATAAAGCTTCATCGACTTACTCCTCAGTACTTACTAGATGCGTAACTTTTTTGATCATGCCTCGAATTTCAGGCGTATCTTTGAGCTCAACGGTTTTGTTTAAACGCGTTAGTCCCATCCCGCGTAAAACCTTACGTTGCTTGGCCGGTCTGCCAATCATGCTCCGCACCAGCTTTACTTTTATCGTTCCGGTCATTTATCTGATCCCTTGGATAATTCCAATTCTGTAATGCTTTGTGTGTTGCGTGCCGGATCCTAAAGATCCTCCGCTGAAAGTCCTCTTCTGGCAGCCACCATTTCCCGACTCTCAAGGCGTTCAAGACCATTAACCGTGGCCTTCACCAGATTGTGGGGATTGTGAGATCCGAGACACTTGGTCAAGATATTCTGAACGCCGACTGCTTCCAGTACCGCCCTTACAGCGCCTCCGGCAATCACGCCCGTACCTTCTGCAGCCGGTTTAAGCAAAACCTTGCCGGCGCCGAATCGACCCATAATCTCATAGGGGATTGTACCCTCCACTAACGGCACTGAAATCATACTCTTTTTAGCCTTTTCAACGCCTTTGCGGATGGCCTCGGGCACTTCTCCCGCTTTCCCAAGACCATACCCAACTGAACCTTGCCCATCGCCCACAACGACGATAGCACTGAAACTAAATCGACGCCCCCCTTTAACGACTTTGGCCACCCGATTGATGTGGACCACCTTGTCGATAAATTGCGTTTCATCTATTTCTTGTTTGAACAAAAGCCTGCCTCCTTTGTTTCTTCGACTCGATTTGGAAATCTAACCACGAAAACACGAAATACTGAAAGCACGAAATCTAATCCTATTTTGTTTTTCGTGTTTTTAATTTTTCGCGCTTTCGTGATAAAACATTTTTCAGTTTAGTCCCTGCCGGCTAATGCGTAGGTGAATTAAAATTTCAAGCCGGCTTCGCGGGCACCATCTGAAACGGCCTTTATCCTGCCGTGGTACAAAAATCCATTCCGATCGAATACGACCTGTTTAACACCTTTTTCAATTGCCCGTTGTCCGATCATCTGACCCACTGCATTCGCGTCTGCCACTTTATTCTTGGATTCCGATTTCTCCCGGATCGCTTTTTCGGTGCTTGAAGCCGCCGCAAGGGTTTGACCGACGGAATCATCAATTACCTGAGCATAAATGTGTTTGGCACTTCTGAACACACACAGTCTGGGCCGATCGGTTGAGCCAATCAATTTTTTGCGTATTCTCTTTTTTCGTTTTAGCCGTGCTTGTGTTTTTTGATTAAGCGATCCCATTTTCTGTTGCCTGTTTTCGGGGCGGGTATTAAACTGTTCTATCAACACCCGCTGCTGTTGATTTAGACTTTACTGAACCGCGGTGGCACCGGCTTTACCGGCCTTGCGTCGAATGTGTTCCTCGGCATATTTGATGCCTTTGCCTTTATAGGGCTCCGGAGGCCTTATTTTACGGAT